>CAYJIE010000127.1:384-5350 GCA_964370145.1 uncultured Oscillospiraceae bacterium | reverse complement strand
CTTGGTGAAGCACCGATATTTTCTTTGATATGCCTTATGAAATCTCTAAAATGGAGAAAATTATCAATAATACGACCTTTTTGTCTTGATAACCCTCCTGAATGCCAGCACTTATCATGCCCTTCAATTAAATTTAGAAAATTTTGCTCAAATATATTCTTAGTCAAGCGATCTGCATGAAGAATTGCGTTCAAATATTGCTTTGCTCGCCTATAGTTTTGCTCACGATTTTCAAAAGATATTTGTAACGCGGCAAGCTGTTCTCGAGTTGCATATTTTTCTAATATATCAAAATCAAATTGAAAATTGTTTTTGTAAGTAGCCTGTGCCATTTTTTGCACTTTATTTTGAGTGTCCTGAAAAGATTTATACCTATCAATTTCTAGTATTGTTGCAATGCTAGCATTTGTAAGATAATTGTTAAGTGTTGATTGGGCAGACTTCCATATATCATCCGTCTTAATGCATTTAACACTTAGTGATATTTCGCTATTGCTAGAGAAACCACCCGATGTCATATTAGCCGAGCCACAAATTATGCTACAATTTTTTTGATTTTCAAATAAATAAAGCTTTGGATGGAATATGGAATTTGAATCCCCTCTATACATATATAGGTATGAACCATTATATTTTCTAAATAGCATAAAAAGATTCCGCAAGGCGGTAGAATCTGTTAATCCAAAATTTAGCCCTGCTATAATTGTTAATCTTCCACCTTTATCGAGGAAGTTTTTAATAGTACTTTCCAAGTGTTTAAGACCACTTTCTTTAAGAAAGGCAATGGCAAAATAAGCTGTTTTTGCTCGTGCCAAACAAGAGCGTATTTCATCAATATGATTATTATCTGAATTATTTAACAGTTTCATAATTTCTCCATATGAAAAAATGCTAATTTACCCTACCCCCTCAACCTCTCAAACAACAAAGCACCAAGGTTCTTAATGATAAATTGCATCATATCGGGTTCTTCGTGCATTTTGATAAAGAATTGGTTATTTTGTTCATAGCGGTCGGCGGCATATTTGGGGAAGTCTTGTTCAAAGAGTTGTTGGAAGGTTTTTTTGTCGGTGCTTTTGGCATAGCCTTGCCATTTGTCGTCTTGTGCGTAGTCGTCTTGCAATTGCATAAGCACTTTATCCATTTGGGTAAAGTTTGTGCCAAAGTCTTCGTTAATCTTTTTGATAATTTCTGAAAGTGGGTCTTTTTTCTTCTCTTTTTTGCCGCTTTCGCCGCCAATGGGTCTTGTGCCGCCCTCTGTACTTTCAAGGGTGATAGAGCCTTCAAAATTCTTTTCAAGTTTGTAGTATTCTAGCAAGACCTTATCATCAACTTGCAGTCGCTCAGTATCATCCTTGGGTAGCATGGTCTGCAAAAAGCGAGCATATATGCTAAATTTATGCATATCCTTATCAAACATGCGGTATACTTGAGTTATAAAAGCATAAATACGCCCAAAGCGAGCAAGCCCCGTTTTAAAAGTTGCTTGGTCCTCTTCGTTTAAACCCTTAAAGCGGTCTAAAGCAGGCTTAATAACAGAGGTCAACTTACCAAGATCATTGCGATTAGCCTCTGCCCCATAAAAGATTTTGGCAAATCGCTCAACTTCAACCTCAGCATACACCCTGTATTTATCCAGCGTATTCTTAATATCGCTAATAACATTGGGGTCGGTTTCTTGCTCAAGTATGGTCTGCTCATAGTACGGCTCAAATGATTTTTTAATATCCTCATCTGTATTCACAAAATCTAGAACGAAAGTATCTTGCTTGCCGTACATGGTGCGGTTAAGGCGTGATAAAGTCTGCACAGCCTTAACACCAGAAAGCTTTTTGTCCACAAACATGGTGTGTAGAAGAGGCTCATCAAAGCCGGTTTGATATTTTTCTGCCACAATCAACACGCCAAATTCCTCCCCTTTAAAGGCTTGTGGCAATTGTTTTTCTTTAATGCGTTCACCTTCAGCAGTAAGGTTTAAGCTTTCTTCGGTGTATATTTTCCCATCGTCGTTAATCTCGCCAGAAAATGCCACCAGCACATTTAGTTCATGCATGCCCTCTACTTTGATTTGGCGATTAAATTCTTCATAATACTTTACAGCGTGCAGGCGTGAAGGCGTAACCACCATGGCCTTGGCTTTGCCACCAATTTTGTGGCGAGTCACATTGTTAAAATATTCCAGCATGACTGCTGTTTTTTGCGCAATATTATGCGGATGCAGCGTTTCAAAACGCCGAATAGCTGCAAGCCCTGCCGTGGTATCAAGCTCTGGGTCATCGGGTATCTTCTTGGCAATCTTAAAGTACATGGAATAGGTCATATAATTTTTAAGCACATCAAGGATAAAGCCCTCCTCAATGGCTTGGCGCATGGAATAGATATGATAAGGTGTAAATGCGCCATGGGCATTCTTTATGCCAAAGGTTTGCAGGGTCTTTTCTTTAGGTGTTGCAGTGAAAGCAAAGAAGGACAAATTTTCTTGATGCCCGTGTGCGGCAAGCTCTTCAAGCATTTTATCTTCTTCAGTTTTGCGAGTCTCTTCGTCAGCATATTCATGGGCTGCATATTCACGCAAGATTTCTTCTGTATCGGCCAGAGCAAATTTGAGCTTTTTGGCGGCATCACCAGTTTGAGAAGAATGGGCTTCATCAATAATAATGGCAAAGCGTTTGTTCTCTGCTTGCACTTCCTTAAAAATAATGGGGAATTTTTGCAAAGTGGTGATGATGATTTTTGCATGAGCATTGATGGCATCTTTTAAGTCTTTGGACTTGCGAATTTTATGCACCACACCTTCCACATGATCAAATTGATACACAGTATTTTGCAATTGGTCATCTAAAACGCGCCGGTCGGTGACAATAATGACAGAGTGAAAAATTGCTTCATTTTCCGCACTATGTAAAGAACAAAGCCTGTGCGCAAGCCATGCAATGGAATTTGATTTACCACTACCAGCGCTATGCTGAATGAGATAATTCTTGCCACTGCCTTGCCCTTTTACATCGGCGAGCAAGCGTGAAACCACATCTAATTGGTGATAACGGGGGAAAATAAGCGTTTGCTTTGTGGTCTTTTTGCCTTTTTTATCCTTGCTTATTTCTTCTTGTAAATGCAGATACTTTTGCAAAATTTCAAGCAAACTGTCCTTGGTTAAAACTCTTTCCCATAAATATGCCGTCTGGTAGCCGTCTGTATTTTCTGGGTTGCCCTTGCCGCCCACTTGTCCTGCACCATTACTGCCTTGATTAAAGGGTAGAAAATACGTTGCCGCACCTTGTAGCTTGGTGCTCATATACACTTGAGTCAAATCCACAGCAAAATGCACCAGCACACGCTGATTAAATGCAAAAATAGCATCTTTTGAAGCACGGTCAAATGTATATTGATTAATAGCATTGGTGACACTTTGCCCAGTGAATTGGCATTTAAGCTCCATAGACACCAAGGGTATGCCATTAATGGCAAGCACTAAATCGATGCTATTTTCATTGCTTACGGAATAATGCAATTGCCGCAACACATGAAAGTCATTGCTAGCAAACTGAGCAAGGGCCGTTGGGTTGTAGTCTGTTTCTGGCTTCCAAAAAATAGCCTTAAAACGTATGCCACGGTCAGAAAAACCTTTGCGCAACACGTGCAAAAGCCCATTATGCTTTACTTCACGGCTAAAACGCTCAACCAGTACCGCTTCACTATCTGTCGCATGAATTTTTTCATACTTTTGCCATTCCTTGGGCTGACTTTGCTTAATAAATTGGATGAAGTCGGCAGGGCACAAGGCGAGCTTACGGTCAAAGGCTGATACATCACCCTTGGCGTATCCGCCTTGGGTGATGAGTGCATGTTCTATATCATCTTCAAATTGTTTTTCTGTGTGGTTGAGCATTGGTATCCTCTAAAAGAGTTTGACAATATCTGTCCAAATTGCATGAAGGGTTTTTGAGGTAATAATAATTTCACTAACTTTATTTATTAATGCATTAAAAGAAAATTTTCTATCTTTAGCTTTACTCTCTTCTAGTGAATCAAGAAGTTCAAGTATTTCCTCTCGTTGTTTGTCAGTGAGTTCTGTAGAATCTGCAACAGCGCCTTTAAATTCATTCATGGCATTATATTGCTCAGTTGAATAAATTGAAACATTTTGAATAGCTTGGCCGCTACCTGTATTAAAATTGACTGGAGAATTATTTGATGCAGTAACGTTAATGCTAGAAGTTTGCATTTGCTGTTCGTATCTTGTTTTGTTTTTAAAATAATTATTGCCGTCTGGCTTTAGCCGTAATGCAAAACTTCCACCAATAAATCCTATATATTCACAACAATAAGCTTCGTCCAATTCCTCTGCATATAAATTTTTTTCTCTTATTTTATCGTGAGTATTTTCTGCTTCAAACGTGACAATGTTTTGCTTTTTAGAAATAACTAAACTCAATAGTTCATCAGCTTCTTTACTTAAATATTTAAAGCTCACTTTTACACCTCCATTTTCCCCGTGACAGCCTCATAAATGAGGGATTTTTTGTATAGCTCAAGTTTTGAGATTAATTCTTCTTTTTTCTGTATAGCATTGTCTATTAAGGTGGTTTTTTTGTCAAGATAGGCGGAAATTTCTTGTTGTTCTTGAAGTGATACTGAAGGCAAAGGTGTGTTAAGGAGTTTTTCTTTAGTGTAATGTGCTATGGTAGCCTTGTTGCACACTAACTCAAGATAACCACTATTTTTAACAAATTTAAGCCAGTAGCATAAAAAATTTATATGATTATCCCTCGTTTCTTTGATACAATGAATAGAGTTTTGAATATATGTTGATGTAGCTTCACTATAGATGCAACATAAGCCAATATCACCACCTTCTACTATTAACAAGCTACCTTTTTTAACTTTGTAGTTATTTTTTTCTTTTTCTGAAAACCACATTTCTTTTTGCGGTGACATAGAAATCCCTGTGTGAGTTATGTTTGCG
>CAYJIE010000127.1:0-374 GCA_964370145.1 uncultured Oscillospiraceae bacterium | reverse complement strand
TATTGGGTTGTAGCATTTTTCCTAAGTTACTGGTATAAATATAACCAATTTTTGTAATATTCCAATGCTCTGGAATCTCACCAATCCAGTCAATGCCGCTGTCCTTCATGGGGGCGGTGGGATTTAGCCCCTTGGTTACGGCCTCAGTAATGAGGGATTGACGATACTCTTTGAGCTTTGCTATGAGCTCTTTTTCTTTGGCAATTGTATCATCTATTTGAGTACATTTTTCGTCTAGGAAATCGGCAATGTGTTGTTGAATTGAATATTTCACAAAAGGAAAAGAAACTTCATTTAAATCTCTTTGAGTCATAGATGGTACAGCTGAGCCATATTGATAATACTGAAAGTCAATGGTAGTACACAAGTAGTAG
>CAYJIE010000126.1:0-5370 GCA_964370145.1 uncultured Oscillospiraceae bacterium | reverse complement strand
CTCGCACCCATAGAAGGTTTTCTCGGATTGTTCCTTATGTCATACTTTACCGTGTCCATTGTGCGCAAGACGTTGAGATAGTTGGCTAATATTTAAGATCAACCCATACGGTTGGTAAAGGTGATTATTATGAAGATTCTACACATGTCAGACATACATTATAACCCTGAATCGGACGGAGTAAGTACGCATACTGCGAGGACTGAACTGCCTAAATATTTAGCGAGCAAAAAAATAAATGCCGACTATTTATTTGTGACAGGTGATTTTAGACATGCCGCATATCAAAGCGGCAACGAACAACAACACGCAGAAGAAGCTGTGGATTACGTAATAAAAATTGCGGAAGCCGCAAATGTTAGTGCTGACAATATATATTACGTTTCCGGAAATCACGATTTATCCCGATTCAGCAATGACGACGATAAGGCTCGTTTGCGAGAAATATCAAAAAACTATGACCATCTACAAGGCAAGATTGCCCAAGAAGAGTACGATTTCTTGTTTTCACGTTTTTCATATTTCGGATATATACGAGAAGAATTTTCAAAAAGAGGGGTTATTGATTATTGGAATAAGAATATTCATAACTACCATAGCTTAGATGAGTTCGACCTGCTATCTATAAATACGTGCTTGTTTTGCGACAGTGACAACGATAGAGGAAATCTTATATTGGGTACGTATGATATTATGAAGATACTTGAAGAAAAAAGGGCTAATAGTATAGAAAAACCTCTAGTCGTGTTAGCGCACCACAGTCTTAATCTGCTTATTGGTTCTGAAAAAAAGCAATTTCTAAGTTTGTGTAAAGACATGAACGTTACATATCTGTGTGGCGATGCGCATTTAATTGATGTCCAAGAATACAACAATGTATACGAATTTACATCAGGCTGTATGGTAGCAAGCAACGGTGTTCAAACAACGGTTAATTGTATAGAGTTGACGAGTGGTATTAAGCCTGTAGTGGTGGCGCACAGCTGGGACACACACCTATTAACTTGGGATGAATATAGCCATTTTAACAATCAGGTTAATCCCCGGCAAAAAGCTCAACCGGTTACACACATCCGTCCTAAACGACAAGAAAACGGATTTATACCCCGAACCAAAGAGATTTGTGAAATCCTAAGTATATTTAAAAACAGCAATGTTCTTTCTGTAACTAGCATGGGTGGCATGGGCAAGACTCAATTGTGCAGTAGCATTTTTTACGCTTGTCTAAACGCAGATTTTTCTGTAAATATAAGTAAAATTGGGTGGATTAACTTTGAAGGGAACGATATCAAAGAGTCGTGCTATAAAAAATTCCCCGATATTTCAGCAACCACGATTTCAATAGAAGATTATTGGGAAGAACTGAAAAACAGGCATTTAAACAATCGGTGTATGTTATTGATAATAGATAATGCAGACAAACTGTCAACCGAGGATGTCGAGTTGTTAGAACAGCTGGATTGCAAAATCTTGATTAACTCAAGGTTTAAAAATACGCAAATTCAAAGCTATGTTTTGGACACGCTGTCAGATGAGGATTGTTTGCAACTATACAGATTTCATAGCAAAGACACTTCCGGGGCAGATGATGTATTATTAAAAATAATCGGATTGGCGAACAAACACACTCTCACTGTAGAATTGTTGGCAAAAACACAGTATGCCTGTTGTAAAACTGCAAACGGATTATATAAGGAATTGGTAACCACAGGGTTTCAGCTGCCAAATATCGAAGAATATGTGGAGCATAGGGGCGAGAATGTATTTATTGAACATCTGGTTAAAGTATTTGCAATATCAAGTCTATCTGATGAGCAAAAAAAATTATTGCATAAGTTCACATATATCAGGGCAAACGAAGAAATCTCTGCTACCTGCTTAAAAAATATATTTGAACTAAAAAATATGAACGAAGTAAATAATCTTGAGAAAAGCGGGTGGATAAATCGTGCTGAAGGTAATTCGTTTGTTATTCATCCAATTGTTTCGGCAACAGCGAGCTATGTTTTAAAATCTAACAAAGAAATCTTGAACCAACTAGCAAATAATTCAGTGAAGTATTTATTGTCCGAGCCTTGTGAAGAGAATATTTTCGAAACTAGATTATCTTCCCATCTAGAAAGTCTATTGCTAAATTATGTTAAGCTGGACTATTACGATTCCGAACACCTTTTTGACTTGTCGTGCAAGCTTATGTCAATAAATATAATACAAGAGCAATACAAAAAGGCTGGTGAATTGCTTAGCGTGCTACTTAAATCTTTTGATAAACTGGGATTAAAAGAAAGCAAATTAGAGGATGAGTTCTTTTATATCGCACAACTTTTTAGTGAGCTAGGCAATTATAGTGTAGCTTTAAAATTATTTGAGCTTGAATGTGTATCTTTAATGGAAAACCAACCCGAGAACAATCGCAGCATTGCAATGATGTTTAATGTTATAGGGTTGACATATTTCAAGTTGGGGAATTACCACGAAGCCATTTCGTATTATAACCGTGCATATGAAATTCAAGAAAAACTGTTTATTCCAGAGAGTTTTGAGGCATCTGTAACCTATAATAATTTGGGAATGGCTTATTTGAAATTGGGCTACATTCCCCAGGCTTCAGAAAATCTGCAAACCGCACTAGATATTCGCAAAAATAAACCAGCGGGGTTAGAATGTGCTGTAGCAACCTCTTACAATAATTTTGGATTATTGCACAATCAAACGGGTGACCATAGCCTCGCACTAAGTTTTTTTAAAAAAGCATTAAAGTTAAGAAAAGTACACTCAGGCGAAACAAGTATAATAGTTGCAGAAACATATTGCAATCTTGCGCAAGCGTATTTATACATCAAAAGTAGCCCGATTGTGCTAAAGCACTTAGATTTGGCACTGAAAATATTAGAAGAAAAACTTGGGAGTAAGCATCACAAAATAGCTATGGTCTATAATGCAAAAGCTCTGTATTACATGAAAAAGAATATGCATTCTAAAGCGGTAGAATGCTTTGAAATGGCACTTGATATGTTTTGCAACACCTTAGGTGATAAACATCCCGACACATGCGTTGTTTACGTAAATCTTGGCGATACGTGTTACATTCTACATGATTATGTAAAAGCTTTGAAATATTTCAAACTTGCATATCCGATTCTCGTAGATACTCATAGAGGAGAAACCCAAGAGACAGAACATGTAAGGATCATGATTAGAGATATTGAGGAGAAATTAAATTCTTTGTAGATGCCGGTATTTTGCACAGTTGATAACTTAACGGTAAACTATTTCTTTACAATAAATCGACAATAAGGTACACTATAGTAAGACAAAGCATTATTAAATACAGGGCGGTCACCGGCGATGATAAAGATCAATTTGAGTGATGAATACATACATGATTCAGAAGTAGCTAAAGTGTTCGAGAAAATAGCAGAAAAAGTGTATAATACAGGAAAGTCCGCAAATTACTCTTTTTTGTATAAAGCACATAGTATACCGTTTGAAAAAGTCAATATACTGAAGTTCTTATTGAGCAAAGATTTTTATGACTATCAATTATTGATTCCGGGCAAAAACGGTGATGAAGTCAGCAGTCTCGCTATTAATGATTGGCTGGCGTTGCCGAAATGTTCGCCATCGACTATACTCAATGACCGCAGCAATGCAAATATTCTCGTACGTAAATTCCATTCGAAGTATATGTCAAAAGGGAATTTCAGTAACAACATAGAAGAATTCATCAAAGCAAATCATACTAATAAAATAACAAATAAATGGCTGGGTAACTTTGTTTTTGAATATTATAATTCATATTTGAGCTTGCAAAATATATTTTCATACGAATTCTTAGATGACGAAGACAGACATAGTATTGTTTCAAAAATGAATGTTAGTGTATGCCCATACTGTAATATGAATTACACAATAAAATATTATAATACACACGGAAACATAAAAGCGACTGCAGATATAGACCATTTTTACCCTAAGTCAATTTATCCAATTTACTCGTTGTGTCTTTTCAACTTTGTGCCATCGTGTCAAGTTTGCAACAGTAGATTGAAGGCGAGTCGCAACACCACAGTACAAACCCATGTGCTTCCACATAAAGATAGTTTTGACGGCAAAGCACATTTTGCTATATCTAATTTTTGGGAAGTCTACATGCAGACTCGCAAGGAAAACACACCGAACGTAACACTTTATCAACACGCCGAAGATGTTAAATGCATAAATTCCGGTGAATTGTTTCAAATTGAAAACAGATATAAAGAGTTAGCACATATAGCCGAAGAATGGTTAGAAAAAACCAAAGTGTACAATGAAAGTTTCCGAGGTGAATTATCGTCACTTTTAGGAGATGAATGGTCTGAGACTGCTCTTAAGTCGTTTGTTTTCGGAAATAAACTGACCGAAGCTGAAATGTTAAATACCTCTCTTGGAAAGTTTAAAAATGATTTACTAAAACAGTTTGGGATATTTTGAGTAGGAGAAATTGAGAATGGAATTGTTATTTGCGCACATAGATGAATACCGCAGTTTTAATAGGCAAAGTATTTCTTTTTCGGATAAATATTTTGTAGAATACAGGCAAGACAAAAATGAAATTAGTGTTAGAAGAAACGAACAGTTTGTTGATGTGTACGGTGGAAATATTGTGAACATTTCCGCTATAGTTGGAAAAAATGAGTCTGGGAAAACATCGCTAATCGATTTGATTGGTAAAAGGATTGATGATAGATGGAAAGATGGAGAAATGATAAAGATGGTGAAAGAAAGGATGGGTTCAATATTCGATCAAAATAAACCTCAAACCTCACCTCGTTTTCTAAATCAATACTTTTTGTTGTACCACTTGGGCAATGATTCACGAGGTGACTTGTTTGTGTTTGAGTGCGTAGATATAGATTTTTACAAAAGATTGTTTTTAAATGCTGATAAAATCCAGGTCGAAGATATAGATTACTTCAGAGGAAAAGGGTGGTTTTCCTGCGTTTGTCAGAGCCGTCAAGACAAGCTAGTTTATATGGGAGATACTCGACAATACAACTCAGAGGAGGTTCATCGAGAGTGTTCTCTTCTGAATTTTAAAAAAAACGCTTCCGAATCTGAAGAGGACGAACCCAAAATATCAGTTAAAAGAAGAACAGCGGGGATGACCACGAATTCTCTTTATAAAAAAATAAAATATCTGGTTAATCAAATGAAGTATACAGGCGCAACTCTTTACAGGGAAGAAAAGTATACGCTGGTTATTACTTACAATTCGGACTATGCAGATGGGTGGGAGCACGAACCGATTAAAAGATTTCATGAATATATAGATCCTGCCGATGAGTTTACTACAGAAGGATATGTATTAGCTCTGATTAACAACTATGT
>CAYJIE010000125.1:0-5437 GCA_964370145.1 uncultured Oscillospiraceae bacterium | reverse complement strand
AGTTTGAGGCGCGTTTCTCATTTGAACTTTTTTGTTCTCTTCATCGGGCTGTTATTAATTAGCTGGCACTCTAATGCTGTCCAAACATCGGCATGTTTGCTATTTTTTGCTTCAACTGGAATCAATTCTCCGCTTGGTGCCGTAATCAATATATCACAAATCCCATCAAGGCATCCACGTCGAGTATTTATTTTTATGATTTTGTTAGGTATGAGTGAAAGAATATGTGCGCTAAGGTATGAAACAAAGCGGTCTGTGGAAGAATCTTCGTCTAGATGTTCCGTCCTCGATGTCCAAGTTTTGTTTATAAAATACTTTTCTTTAGATAATTGCTCAATAAATCTATTCAAAAAACTAGTCAATGCAGCAAAGAAAAATTCAGTATTTAATGAGGATAAATTTTCTAATTCGTCTAAACTAGTGCATAATGTGTGGCTTTTAATATGAGTATTATTTTTGCCAGTGGTTTCATTTTTAATAGTGAGTTTCACAGATACAATATGTTCAAGTAGTTTCTTGAGGTCAAAGTATATTGAATCTAAAAAGTTAACCACATCAGGACTATCAAATAAATCATTGATTTCACACTCAACCTGATGTAAGCGGAGTTTTAAGTGCGAGAATACTTGAGAATGTTCATTAGTGCAATATTTATTGGCCTCATTTTCAATAATAATAAGCAAATTACTTGCGGTTCCTGAAATTTCCTTCTGAAGAAAATTTAAGCACATCAACCTAAGATGACATAAAAATTGACTTCTACGCTCATCATGAGGCATTGTTTGCTCGTCATGGATAATTGCAAGTAAACTTTCTTCGCTAGGAATGTCTGTCAATGGACAATCAAAATACGGGTATTTACGCATAGCTATATATCCATATCTTCGTGCTTATCACGATTCTTATGCCATTTAATATGTCCATCAATACTTTCCAAAAGTTTCTCAAACATATCACAAAGTAAATCATCTTCAGGAGAAATTTTTGATAAATTTTCTTCTACAATAGTTTTGATATTACTGTAATGACTCACACCGCTCCCCCCCCATGCACCAAAGCGACTTAAAAAACTTGTTATATAGGCATCACGAACATCTTGAAAAGCATCACAATTTAACAATTGCCTTATTGCTTCCTCAGGAAAAACTTCATTTTCTCGGGTGGACGTTTCAGGATTATCATGGCTGAATAACGTATTGAGGCCGTATATTTTACTAGAATATGCAAGATGCTCAGCAGCAATAGGAATGGCAATTTCTCCATATCCTTGACTGTTTGCAATTTCCCTAACGGAAGAAAACCAGTCAAAAAGTGCTTCAAAATGCAACACCCCGTTTTCATCTCTAAAGGCATTAAGCAAGGGGGCGTGATTGACCGAGGTCGCTTTCAGTATGCTATACGCCTGTCTTGAAACTTCTTGCGCAACTTCGATTTTTTCAGATTTACTTGATTTAAATGCATAAGAAATGAACATCATAAAGTAATTAGGGTTGCGTGCCATCTCTTTATAGATACGTTTTGATTTATTCTTTAATATTTGAAAAAATTGCCACTCTAAAATCATCATTTTTTCATGTTCTTCTTCAGTACATACGACCCTATCAAATAGAAGTCCTATGTCATGCGTTGAATAATAAGTATTTTTTGTAGCAAGCAAACCTTCCAATGTTTTTGAAATTAGGTCAAAGTCATTTAATTCCTTGTAAAAAATAGCAAGTAAACGACAAGAGACAGAAAAATTTCCAAAAAGAATAAGTTGTTGAATTATTTCTTTTTTGTAAGATGAGTAGGCCAAATGATTTTCAGATATATTTTTCCAATAATATTCTTGTAAAGATTCTTTCGCGGTTCTTAAATAATCAAACAACTCCACAGAAAAAGGCACACTCAATAAGTACTGATTAAGAAAATCTACTCCAAATATTTCAAAAAATTTAATATTTTTCTCTATGTCCGTACCAAGATATGCTTCTGCATATTTCTTGCAAAGTGTTAGCTTAAATTGGGTCGGTACTGAATCCGAAGATGAAATCATGAGTAACAATTCATCAAAACTGCTTGCATCAAGGCCAATAGAGAAAAGGTGCTCGAAAATATATGCTACAGCATTATTGGCATTATAGCAATTTTTCATGTTTTCAGGCTCCGACAAAAAGCATAGAAACTCAACGATGCCTTTGTTATTTTTGCTAGAATATATATTGATTATAGCTTCTTTTTGCTTTGCAATAACTTTTGCATCAACATTATGAAAATCTGGATTTTCATCTACTTCCATACAATTAAACGGGTCAGTGAAGTAATGTATATTTTTTTTGTACATATCAGTAGGTTCAAAATCATTATATTTTTGAATGAAGTATTGTAACAGGTTTGCGTGGCATGAATTTAGGTTATACCTTATTTCATTTAGTAAGAAATTTCTAAGTTTTTTCCAGAAAACATAGTTTTTCTCTTCAGTTAAAGTCATTTCATTAAGTTTATTTTGAAACAATTCTATGTTTTTACTTGATACTTGAGAGTGACACGACATTTCAATAAGTCTCAGTATTAAGTCAATATTTTCATGGCAATACTTAAGTGAAATTTCAAAAATCTTACATAATGCACTTTCATACTCTTCATACATAACTGTACGCTCTTCTGGCTTTATATTCTCTATTTTCCATTTAGGGCGTACGCCAGATGTCACCATAGTTCCACAGGCTTGCGGTAAGAGCTTAAGAAGTATTAGGCACCGTTCATTAGGGTAATTATTTAATAAACGTTGTAAAACTGCATTTCTTTTTATTACAGCAGCTTGTGTTTGTGGATACCATATGCAATATATTTTAGATAAAATCGACAATGGAGTATTCATTACATTATTGGGGATGTTATCCCATATAGGAATCAGTTCTAACAATATCTTTGTAATTTTCTCAAGGTATTTTTCATCCCATGCGAGCAATTCTAGGGAGAATAAAATTGATGTATAATCACCATAGCTTTCGAATGTATGATGAGTTGAATTGACTAACTCTTTTAGTTCGTTACCATGAGTTTGTATGAGGTTTTCTAGCATATTAAGATAAGCAGAAGGCGACGCCTCAGCCAATTCAAGAATGTATGGCGCAATTGATTTCCATCGCACAATGTCGCCTTTGCAAATAGTTGTAACAATGTTATCAATTACATGCTTTTCATCGTCATAAAGCAGTGATAAATGAATAAGAGAGTCCGCCATAGACCGCCGTAGTAAAGGGGAAAAATCGTTTTCAATATTTTTTAGCAGTGCAAAAGGTTGTTCGCTGTAAGGTAAATTTTTGACTTGGTCATCTTTCGTTAAAATGCTTATGCAAATATCTTTATATTTCTCGAAAAATTCTGTGGTAATATAGTGCTTGAGAGCGGGAAATGCAGAAAATGACGATATACTTCTGTAATATGGTTTTTCATGCTGGATAGGAGAATTTTCTTTGTTCAAATACTGCACAAGTTCTTGAGTAAAAGATGCATAGTCATCTATCCCAGATAAAGTGCATAGAACTGTTTTGTCATCTTCTTTTTCTGAGCTCCAGCCGCCCACCAACAAGGCAGCCAACAATGCAGGGGAGGGTGCTTCTTGTGTCCAAGGCAAAGGCTCATTAGCAATGACAGACCGCAGAGTGGTGATATTTCTGCCACTTTTTCGAGCTAATTCTTGGATTTTTTCTGTTTCCATATTGTTTTTTTGCAATACATTAAAAAAAGAATCGCTATTTATTCTTATTGGGAGCTCTATATTTGCATTTTCGTGTGTGTAGAGATGTCTTAGTACTTGAATAATCTTTATGTCATATTGTGTTGCCTTTGATATAAAATCAGCGTTCTGCAGCGACGTTAAGAAAACCAAGCCTGTATATTGCTTGAGGGGTAATTTTTGGAAAATTTCTGTTTTTTCAATGCATATGACCTTATCTAAAAAAAATTTACCTTTGAAATTGGACGCGCGTTGCTTTTTATCTTTATCTAGGATTGCGGCAACATATAGGCGGGCTTCCTCAACGCTGGATGCGGTGATGACAAATTTTGAATCTCTTCCATTAAAAAAATCTAAGAGCTTTGCGTCTGAGTTCTCTTCATGATTTAAGGCATGAATCAAAGAAGACAGAGTCTCTTTTTCAAGAGTATTTTCAAAAATTTCACTCCATCTTTCCAAGACACTATTCAAAGTATAAAGACTATTTATTTCAATGCCCCAGATTTCACCCCATTTTATGGCAACAGATGGACATAAGTTAAACCACGCATACAAATCTTCTTGGTCAAAACATAGTAAATCTTTCCATGGAAAATCTTTAGCTGCTTTTTTTTCTTGAATCCATGCATCTTTTTTGTTAAAAAGTTGTGAAGTTACGGTGATATAGGTAACATCTTTCAATGAACCTTCTTTAACGCCCTGTGTTCTTTTGTTATAATCCTTTTCACACTTAGCTTTCACATCTCCTTGAACGCTCATTTCAAACTTTAGTTTTCCTGTTGGGATTAGTGATGTTTCTACATCATCAGGAATTTCAATGATTCCGTCAAAGCCAAACTTTCCCGTTAAATTTGAAGTGGGTATGCGAAATTCTGAAAATTTATTGGTGGTTGCAAAAAGTAAGTCAGACACGATTGCTGGTAGCGTTTCTTTGGTTATCTCTTGAGTCATTTGTTCTGATGTAAAGTATGTCATCATCTTCTCCTACGTCAAATTTATATTTAACTTCATCTTGCCTAGAATGATGCATGATTGTCAAAAGGCATGAATGTTATTCAGCATTTTTTGCTTCAAAAGCCTCATCAAGCCTATACATCAAGTCGCTGGCAAGCATGAGTTTTCGTGCGGCGTCGCCTTCTGTCATGTCCACAGAATCATGTGCTATGGGATTACGAATGCCTTGTACAGCACCAATGAGCATTCTTGCGTAGCCTCTATGAATATTTCTTTCACTTTCTGTGGAACATGCGGTGATGTGCAACAAGGATTTGCCGTCAGCAAAGGTGTTTTCCATCATATTGCACTCGCTCTGGATCTCTTTATGTCCAGCATCTGCTCTAAACTTACGAATACGCGCAATCATTTCTTTCATGGCTGTTTCAACAGAATCGGCATAGTGACCATCCATGAATTTTTTTTGGCACTTTTCCGTAATAAGGGAGTGCGTATAAGCCCATATAGAATTTTTTTTTACATTAAAAACATTCATTTGTAAAATTTGCTGTAATCTTCCTAGGGACTGTTTCTAAATAAATTCTTTTGCGTTTTGCCTGCGTCAAACGGCGTTTTTTGCTCCAGTTATGTATGTCTGTATACACGCCTTTCACAAAAAACGCGTTTTCCTTGGCAAAAACACAAAATCTTTTTATTTAGAAACAGCCCCTAGGGAAAAAAGATTGACATGATTCCTCCCATAAAACATATTTTGTTTTATGG
>CAYJIE010000124.1:0-5474 GCA_964370145.1 uncultured Oscillospiraceae bacterium | reverse complement strand
TGAAAAGTTTTACAAACATTTTGAGGTAAATCGCTTTAAGTCGACAAAGGACTGTAAAACATTTTTTTATGCAATAATGAACACTTTAAGATTTCAATGCGATTTAGAAAAGAGTCATAATTACGACTATGAGATGACGAAAATAGGCTACGAGGTAATTGAGTGCATAAAGAAAAAAGAAGATATTTTAGTTGAGCAAATTTTAGCAAAATACCAAATGAGTTATTATGAGTTTGCTAAAAGGTTTAAGTCTTTTTACTCTATGACATTTAAATCATATATTTTGGCGCAAAAAATGAGCTATGCAAATAATCTTTTACATAACTCGAATTTGCGTGTGGGAGAAATTGCAGACCTTTTGGGTTATAGCGATATGTACATTTTCTCTAACTTATATAAAAAAGTTTATGGTGTTTCACCTAGGCAAGCAAAACGCTGAGGCACACTATTAATATTTGCTGAAAATAAGCAAAAAAGTGGCTGTAACAAATGGTTTTCATCATTTGTTACAGCCACTGCTTTTTAAAATAAAACTTTTTATTAGGTCTAATTTATGCCTCTAGCATTGTAATAAGCTTTCTAGGGCAACTCTCTACACATTTGCCACAGCATGTGCATTTATTTGGGTCTATAGTAGCTTTAAAGCTTGTAACCTCAATGGCACCAGCCTCGCAAACTTTTTTGCATTTCATACAGCCTATGCAGCCAATTTTACAAATTTTAGTAACGCCTGCACCTTTGTCGCAGTTTGCACAGCGTACAAGTGCCTGTGTTTTTAAAGGAACAAAGCTTATTAAATTTTTTGGACATGCTGCTATGCAAAGCGAGCAACCCTTACATTTGTTAGGGTCTATAACTGCAACGCCGTTTCTAATTCTTACAGCGCCGTAAGTACAAGCCTTTACGCAGTCTCCCATACCCATACAGCCAAACCTACAGCTAGAAACACCGCCTGCTAATAAAGAAGCTGCCATGCAGTTCTCTATGCCGTCGTAGTTCATTTTATCTTCTGTAAACTCGTAGCTTCCCATGCAGTGAACAAGGGCTGTTTTAGCCTCTAAAGTGGCTGTTTGCCCTAAAATTTTGCCACACTCTTCAACGCAGTCTGGCCCGCCAGGAGAGCAAAGCCCCAAAGTGGTCTCGCCTTTAGATAAAGCGTTTGCGTAGCCCTCGCAACCAGAGAAGCCACATGCGCCACAGTTTGCACCAGGTAGAACTTTTAAAAGTTCTTCTGCTTTTTCGTCTTTTGGCACAGCCATTACAATAGAGGCAACGGCTAAGCCAATACCTGCAATTATTCCAATGCTTGCCACAATAATTACTGCTGTTATCATATTAATATGCCCCCCTTAAGCTAAAAGCTGGTCAACAAGTCCTGTAAATCCTAAAAAGGAAACAGCAACCAGTGAGGCGGCAACTAATGTAATAGGCATGCCCTTCATAAACTTCGGCACGTCGCAAAGCTCTAAACGCTCTCTTACGCCTGCAAAAAGTATCATTGCAACCATAAATCCAACACCTGCTCCAAAAGAGTTTACAATAGAGTGCATATAGCCAAAGCTTGCGTCTGCAGCGCCTTTTTCAAGAACCAGCATAGTAACGCCTAAAACAGCGCAGTTTGTTGTAATTAAAGGTAAGTAAACACCTAATGAGTTGTAAAGCGGTGGCATGTACTTTCTTAAAACAATCTCTAAAAGTTGCACCAAAGATGCAATAACTAATATAAACACTATTGTTTGTAGGTACTCAAGGCCGTTCTCGGCTAAAATGTAAGTGTAAATTGGCCATGTAACAGCCGTTGCAATCATCATAACCACGGTAACTGCACAGCTCATACCAAAGGCTGTGTTAAGTTTTTTAGACACACCCAAAAACGGACAAATTCCAAGAAATTTATTTAAAACATAGTTCTCTGTTAAAATGGCGGCTAGGAATACGCCCACCAAGACTCTTATTGTATCAGTCATTATGAGGTCTCCTCTCTGCACATTCTGCTAGTTTAATACAGCTTTTAGCCATAGGACAAGAAGCACAACCCATGCTTTCTGGTGCATGTCCCTCTTTAGATAGCTTGCCGGCTATTGCAATTAGCATACCGTATACGAAAAATCCACCCGGTGGAAGTAAGAATATGATTATAGGCTCCATAAAGCTAGATAAAATAGGCAAGCCAAACACTGTGCCAGCACCGAATAGCTCACGAATTATTCCCATTGCAAGCAAAGCAGCTGTAAAGCCTACACCCATTCCTAAACCGTCTATAGCAGATGCCAAAACTTTGTTTTTGCTTGCAAACATCTCAGCTCTGCCTAAAATTACGCAGTTAACTACTATAAGTGGTAAGAAAACACCAAGGCTCTTGTCAAGCTCGGGGCTAAGTGCTTGAATAAGCATTTGCACCACGGTAACAAAGCCTGCAATAATTGTAATAAAGGCAGGAATTCTAACTTTATCTGGTATAAAATTTCTAAGCATAGATATAACTACGTTAGAGCATAAAAGAACAAAAGTAGCGGCAATTCCCATTCCTATTGCATTAACTGCACTAGTTGTAACAGCAAGGGCTGGACATGTACCCAAAAGCAGAACAAAAACAGGGTTCTCTTTAATAATTCCTTTGGTAAACTCTTGTTTTAGCGTTTTAGCCATTGCTCCCACCTCCGTTTAAAGTGTTGAATATTTCCACAGCCTCGTTTACAGCGTCTGTAACAGCCTGTGTTGTTATTGTAGAGCCTGTAAGGGCTTGCACTTGACCCTCGGTTGGAGAGCTTTTTACAACCTCTAGCGCTGTGGCAGATTGTTTAAATCTATCTGTAAACTCGGGGTTGTCTGCATTTGCACCTAAGCCTGGGGTCTCGGTTTGTTGTAGTATTTCTACACCTGTAATGTCGCCAGCTATGTCAATTCCTGTCATAACCTTAATAACACCACTGTAGCCTTGTGTCTCTGTAACTATTACAAAGCCAACGGTCTCGCCACCTGTGGCTATAGCCTTATACGCACTGTCGTCCACTTGCTCAAAGGTCTCTCCTATTGGCATTACAATTTTTCTCGACTCTTCTTCTACTTGTGCCGCAACCTCTGCAATAACATCTTTTGTCGCCTCGTTTGTAAGAGCCAAAACAGCAGTTACAACCGAGCAAATTAAGCATAAAATAAGTGCTGGAACAATTACCTCTTTAAAATTAAGTTTCATATTTTACGCTCCCTTCTTCTCGGGCTTAATATAGCCAAAAGGTTTAGGCGTAAACATTCTCTCTATTAAAGGAACTAAAATGTTCATAACAACTATAGAGTAAGAAACACCCTCTGGTAAAGAGCCAAACTCTCTAATTAAAACAGTTAACACGCCACAGCCAATAGCAAAAACAATTCTTGCCTTTGTTGTAATTGGGCTAGTTGTGTAATCTGTAGCCATAAATATAGCGCCAAGCATTAGGCCGCCTGTCAAAAGCTCGGCTATTGGGTCTCTGCCTAAAAACACAGCCATTAAAACAGTTGCACCCATGTAAGTTAAAGGAATAACAGGGCTAATTACTTTTCTTAAAACAAGGTAAACTCCACCTATAATAAGTGCAAGTGCGCTTGTCTCTCCTAAACAGCCACCTGTAGTTCCTAAAAACATGTCTAAATAGCTTGGTAGCTCGCCACCTTGTGCCATAACAGCTAAAGGTGTAGCAGTAGTAACACCGTCAAAAGGAGAAGACCAAGTTGTCATATGTACAGGAAAAGAGTTCATTAAAATAATTCTTGCAGTTAAAGCTGGGTTTACAAAGTTTTGGCCAATGCCTCCAAACATTTGCTTAACAACCACAATTGCAATAACCACACCAAAAAGGGCTATTATTGGGCTAATGTCTGGCGGCAAGTTAAAAGCCACTAAAAGGCCAGTTACAACCGCGCTGTTGTCGCTAACTGTTTGGGTTCTTTTCATAACTTTTCTGCAAACAAACTCAGAGGCAAATGCGCCAATTATGCAAACTGCAATTAATATTAAAGCATTTAGCCCAAAGAATATAACAGAGGCTATAGCCGCAGGCACTAAAGCTATTACAACGTCTGCCATAATATGTTTTGTCTTAATTTTTCCACCAAAATGAGGTGAGGAAGATACAATAAGTTTTTCCATTATTTTTGTGCCGCCTTTCTTATAAGATGTTTACCAAGCCTTATAGACTGCACTATTTTTCTAGAAGCTGGGCAACTAAAAGAGCAACAACCGCACTCCATACATGTCATAATATTAAGCTCGTTAAGCTCTTCTGTTTTGCCAAACTCAGCATATTTCTCAAGTTTAGAAGGTATTAAGTGCATTGGACATGCGCTTACACATCTGCCACATCTAATGCAGTCTGTAGGTGTGTCAAGCTTTGCCTCTTTTTCATCAAAACACAAAATTCCGTTATTTTGCTTAAGTATTGGCAAATCGTCAGAAGTAATTGCAACACCCATCATAGGGCCACCCATAATAATTTTTTTAGGCTCGCTTTTATATCCACCAACAAACTCTACTACGTCTTTAATTAATGTGCCAATAGGAACAATTACGTTGCTAGGATTTTTAATTGCAGAGCCGTCTACAGTAATTCTTTTTTTAATAAGCGGTATTCCGTTTTCCATATAGCTATCTATAAAAGATACAGAACCGATATTCATAACAATACAGCCAACATCAGAGGGTAGCTTACCAGCGGGCACGCATCTGCCTGTTGTGGCTTGAATTAGAGTTTTCTCTGCTCCTTGTGGGTACATGGCCTTTAAAGCCATAACTTTAATATCGCTGTCGCCTGTCTCTTCTGCTAGCTTACATAGCTTTTCAATGGCGTCTGGTTTGTTGTCTTCTACACCAATAATAACCTCTTTAATATGTAAAGCCTCTTTAATGCTTTTAACACCTTTAATAACGTTGTGTCCGTTCTCTAACGCCTCGCGGTGGTCACAAGTTACATAAGGCTCGCACTCGGCGGCGTTTATTACTAAGTAGTCAATTTTTTTGTCCTCTGGCACATTTAGCTTAACATGAGCCGGAAAGCCTGCGCCACCTAGGCCTACAAGACCAGAGTCTCTTGCTATTTTAGCCAAGTCTTTTCTTGTTTTTACAGGAGCAGGAGGTGCGATATCTGGGTGAAGAGTCATCTCGCCGTCGCTCTCTATTAAAACAGAGTCTATCATAGACCCACCAGAGAGTGTAATTTGCTTAATCTCTTTTACTGTGCCAGATACAGACGAGTGAATTGGAGCGCTGACAAAAGCCTCGCTGTCGCCAATAAGCTGACCTACATATACTTTATCCCCTTTTTTTACCGTAGCCTTACAAGGTGCACCTATGTGCTGGCTCATAGGTATGAGCACAGTTTTTGGAATAGGCATAAAAACGCTCTCTTTAGCCGAGGTGTTTTTATAGTGTGGAACATGAGCGCCACCAAAGGTTTTAAACGGGGTTAATAAACTTTTCAATATACCAAGCCCTTTCA
>CAYJIE010000123.1:662-5611 GCA_964370145.1 uncultured Oscillospiraceae bacterium | reverse complement strand
TCTTTGCGTTCTTGCCTGAATGTACCCACTTGAAGAGATTGCCCCGCTCAACTTCGTATGGCATGCCGTACAGCTCGTGATACTGTTCACGGTTTCTTCTGATTTCGATTTCCTCGATTTGCTCTTCGGTTAATGGTGTTTTTGTTGTAACGTTAATAATTGTGTCCTCCTGTAAAATAGTTTTTGTGTTAATAATTGCGATCTCCTTTGTTGTTGTGTTGATTTTTAACTTTTAATTTCCTCCTAAAAATTGTAGATTTAATTGTCCCGTTGTGTTATAATTAAGTATGGCAACAGGAAAAAATATCCTCTCACTTATATAATGGCGATTTTTACTTAAATCACAGAAAAAAACAGGACGACCCAAAAACGACAAACAGGACGGGAGCAAAAATGAGTGATTTTGATTTATTAGATATAGTAAAAAATCTTGGACAAGGCGAGGCTGGGTTCACACACTTTTCGGTCGACTTTTGGAACGACAATATGTTTCTTGGTGACAATGTTTATCCGTCCGGGTACTTTGTTGTAGAACTTTTGAACATAGAAAAAGCTGACTGCGACAAGAATTTTGCTCTTGCACAGTCAGCTAAAGAGTTAATTTCTAAACTAAAAGCAGATGGATATAATCTGGGGGATTACAATAAACTCAAAGAGCTCTCGTTTGCCATGTTTGAGTTTGTTTCAACAATACCGCCGCTTTCGCTTTTGGAAATTGACATCGAACTATCTCGTCTTGAAGATGCTTGCGGCGAAGCGACAATGATGTTTATTGAATCTAACAGCCAATTTGCAGAGCTTCTATATGATAAAACTGCAGTGTTTATAAAAATAATAGAAGAAGTTGTTATTATTCGTGACGAGCTAATCAATTTCTATGAAAAACATCTCAAGCATGTCAAAATCCGTGATGAAAACAATTTTGTAATGGCAATTAGTAGCTTCTTTTTTACCGGTGGGAGTGAACTTTTTTATGCCGAACAGTTTAAGAATAAAGAGAATTCATTGCCGTTCTTTGCAGTAAAGGCAAAAACATCTTTTATGCGAATTATAACCAAACACCCTACGGAGAATAAAACTTTAATAGCAGAGCGATTTTATTTTAATTCTCTAAAGGATTTTGTAACCACAGATTTGCTTAACGCTTTGCATTATGGCAATTCATTCTCTCAATGTGGAGTTTGCGATAGATATTTCTTAAATACTTCTGCTCGCAATCCAAAATATTGTGATAGGCTAATGCCCAATCACCCCAAGGGTTTTACATGCAGACAGGAGGCGGCATCAAGAGGGCGAAAGAAAAAAGAGAACTCTGATGACCACCCGATTAAAGCGTTGTGTAGTAGACGACTCAACACGATAAATAAGCATAGAAAAAGTGATGTGATTTCAGAAGAGTTTGCGAAAAAGGCAAAATCACTTGCACAGCAGAAAAGAGATAAGGCACTGTATGACAACGACTATTACCTAAATCATTATGAAACTGAGATTTCACAAGCACAGTTATATGCAGAAGTTGAAAAATTGCTAAGGTAAGGGGGCGATACATTGAAGCTTGATGGTGAGAACATTTTTCAACTTGAAGAAGAAGTCCCGACAATGAAACTTCACGAATATCTGAGTGAGTATAAAAAGTCTAAAGATATAGAATATTTCCGCTGGTTTTTACATAGCTTTGAGGAAAAACTAAATGCAATTATAAAAAAGTATGTGTACAGATATTCAGCCATGAACAGTTTTTTTGATTTGAAATCCATTTATGTGACGACCCTATTTTATGCTCTGGGAGATTGGGAGAAGGAAGATACATCAGATTTTTTATTTGCAAATAAATTTGTATTAAGGGATGCGCTTTTAAAACATATTAGTAGAGCAGGAGGAGCATTTGCGATACATTCAGAAAGTCATTTTAAGGCTTTACGCAAAGTAAGCTATCTATATTCAAACACTGTAGATCTGCATGGCTATTCAAACACCGTGGACCTGCACGGAAAAGAACTGCTTGAATGTATTTCTAAAGCAACGAAACTACCATTAGCGACGGTTACTAAGCTCTTAGTCGAGTCTAATCTTTTTGCCTATTACGATGATATTGACCCAAGAAATGACGATGGTATTTCGATGAGTATCATTACTAACATAAATGACAATGTTGATTTTATTGCTGAGCGCAGTATGTTGCTTGACACTTTGGCTGAAGAGATAGACAAGTTGCCGTTTAGGGAGCAAGAAATTTTCTTGCAATCAATAGGTATTTCATGTCATTGGTGCTTGCGCACTTGCAGAAGGCAGACATATATGGAGCTTGCCAATAGATTTCAACTTTCCGGCGAGAGTGCTGCGGAAAAGCTAAACAAAAAAGCAAGGCTTGCACTACTTGCAAACCTTGCTGAAAATAATGTTTTGGATTTTGTGTGGGCGACAAGGAAGAGCGAGAACGAGAAAACGATAACATATACATATTTTCCAAAGGCTGATAAGTCAGCTGAGCATGGTGTTATAACTATAAATAAAGCTGATTTTAGTTATAAAGTAGAAGTCATTGCCGAGCTTGACACTATGCTATCTACTAAATATGCAAAGAGAGTAATATGGCATTTGAAAGAGCATAGTGAGTTTACCAAAAGTTTTATATATGTCTGGAGATTGTAAGAGATTTCTATTTTATGGTCATTCAAGGAAGGGCGGTTGATTTTTATAATATTTCGTGTTTCTACCACTATTATTTACAAGAAGTTATAAAAATTAGAAAATCGCCGACGATTTATAAAATCCCAACCGACAATTTAATTTTAATTGAAAATGGAGAACAGCAGGGTAACTAACAATCATTAGTTGGCCTGCTGTTCTTTTTTGTCGAATTATTAATTCATCTTATCTTTAAGACAGCATCTTATGTCATCATCGTTGACCTCGGTTGCAAATCTTGCCCCGAGTTTGAAGCCGAGGGTGAAGTTAGTGACGCTACTTTCTCCCATGACAGTCATATGTGCATTCATAAGTTGGCTGAATAGTTTCTTTTCCTCTCCTTGTAACACCTTCATCAACTGCTCCTCGTTGTCGCCGATAACTTGCATTGCATGGTTGTAGTCATCGTTGTGCTCGAACCCTTTACCGTTTGGGTCGATGTTGTTGAAATATAGTTCTGTTATTAGTTTCATTGTAGTTCCTCCGTTTCGTTAATTGCATTTTCGATAAGTTCAGTCAGAAATTGTTTGAGGCTTAGCCCTGTTTTTGTGAGATGTGCAGTGATTTTTTCCTTTAGCTCCTCGCTGACTTGAATTGCGATTGTTTTTGTTTTCTCCATGCTATTTCCTCCTTTTTGCTCATAAAACTTAGTTATAATCTGCGTGACATATTCGTTTAGTGTCAGTCCGCTCGCACCTTTATTTGCAGTAATTTGCTCATGTAAACTTTGTGGCAATTTTACTGACAAATTTTTCGTGCAGTCCATATTTTTCTCCTTATATTATTAGAGCGCACAGACTTCCGTCTGTGCGCTCACTTTGTTATCCCATGTATCCGACTTGTTTGTTGATGTCGCCGGGGCCGTCTACCACTATTCCGATTGCAACAGCGTTGGGGTCGTACTCCACCCACCCGAAGCCAGCGAAGTATCTTTCGTGGATTCCGTCCCTAACTCGCTTGTCGCCCATCTTTGCATTTGGGTCTGGCTCATAATCTTGTTTGTAGTAAGTTATGGTCTCATCGCCTACCGTTATTGTGATAGAAGATTTCTTTTCTGTGGAGTTTATTGTTGTTTCCGTTGTTGATTGCAGTGCATATTTACTCGCCGTCGTCGCCTGTGAGGCGTAAAATTCCGCTTTTTGCTCCTCTGTTGGCGTACTTCTTGCCGCAAATTCCTCCGCCGAGACAACCTCACCGTTTGGTTTAATGTTAGGGTTCTTCAGTTGTTCCGCTGTGTAGGTCGGTCTCGTTGGTGGCGCTACTAATTCTGTGTAGATGCCCTCTGCTGATGCGGTCATGGTCATAGCTGTTGTAAGCAGTGCCGCGAATATTAGCTTTTTCATTGTTGCCTTAGTATTCATACTCACTCGTCCTCCTCGTTTATTTTTGTTTCTTCCTTTGGCGCGACATATAATTTGAAGTCCTCAGGCTTATATGTCGCAAGCTCGTTCATCAGATTTATTCCGAGCTTTAACCCGTAAATGAATGACTCCTCTGAATGTAGCGTCCCTATTAGCGATTGATGGTCAATAATTTTAAGCACCTTTGAGCGATCTACTTTTGATATGCTTGCAATCAATTCTTGGTGATTTTCCTCAATCGCCGTCTTTAGCTTTGCCTGTTCCGATGGTTTGTAGAATTGTCTATACAGCTCCAGTAATAAGTCTATACTTTTCACCCCTTTCTGTTTTTTCAAGACAACAATAGCACAGAAGAAGTCATAAAGCTATATGGCATAAGCAACAAGAATGAGATGATGAAACTTATATTCTCATATGAAATTAATTATCCAATGTACACATGGATAATGAGAGTTCTTCTGAATTTGCCTTTCTTGTCATTTTAATCGCCACTTATACTGCCATTGCGGCCACTTAATGGAGTGCTAAATATAAAAGTCATTAAGCTATGGCAAGTTGTACTTGAAAAAACGATGCTGATAGGAACAAAAAGCACATTTCCCAAATGCATGCTGTATTAGAATTATATAAGTATAGAGTTATATCTTAGGTTTGCCTACTTGCATTTTCAAATAACAAGAAAACACACAGCCAAAATGTAGCTGTGTGCTTTCTTGTTCACTTGCTGTATCACTTACTGTATCATTTACTGTATCACTAAAATAAATTTTACTACCGTCATTGCACTTACGAACAGTAGTGTGAATATTAGCCTTTAATACTCATTGTCATTTTGTCCAAGTTGTGCTTAGCAAGACAACAAATGTGAACTCGTGCTATTTATATTCGTATTATCATCTC
>CAYJIE010000123.1:0-652 GCA_964370145.1 uncultured Oscillospiraceae bacterium | reverse complement strand
TTATTACGAAAAAGTTTAGTATTTGTTACTGGGAATGCTTTAATCCAAAATTTCAGTTTCTTTTTTTCGAGGTTTGTTTTTAATAACCGTATATTTCTCTGTGTCATTATGTTCATCTATCTTAAATTCATAAATCCAACCACGTTTCTTCAGCACTTCTAAAATTCCTGTATTTTCAACTGTAATACTATATTTTTTACGACCACTCCACTGTGTGAATATCTCTTTAAGTTCTTGAACACCTATTTCATCAAATATCACCTTGCATTTTTCTTCATTTAGCTTCGGTAATATCTTATCAAAAAGCATCACTTTATAGACAAAATCAATTGCATCTGATTTAAATAATAGTGATAACAATGAACTGTTAATTTTAACTTGCGAATTAACAATATTATTAATATTTGCAATAGATAACTCAAATATTTTCTCTTTGGTCGATTCGTGATAAATAGAGTAGTCTTGATATAAGCTGTTCAAATCATCACTACAAAGGTTGTGTGACAAAATATGAACGCATAATTCATCTTCATACCCTTTATCAATCATAGATATAGGAGCCGATGTCAATGTAATGAAGTCGATTTTTTTCTCAACTTCAAAATCCAGCTCAATAACTTTTAGTGCTTCACTTAAGTCAAACATCTCTGCT
>CAYJIE010000122.1:0-5656 GCA_964370145.1 uncultured Oscillospiraceae bacterium | reverse complement strand
ATAATGGATAAAATTGCATTACTACTTGTAATCATCGGCGCCGTTAACTGGGGAAGCATAGGGATTTTCGGTCTTGACCTAGTCGGTTGGCTTTTTGGTGGCCAAGACGCTGCAATCTCAAGAATTATATTCACCGTTGTCGGGCTCGCCGGCATATGGTGTGTATCATTGTTGTTTAGAGAAAGAGAAAGCGTACCAACTAAAACATATTTGTAACATTTGGCGGGGGCGACACCGCCACTACTTATTTAAACGTAATAATGTCTCCATCTGTAACAGCAATACCGCTTATCGCGGCAATCGGCTCGCCATTCTGCTCATAAAGCCACTTCTTATCAATATCATTAATGCTCACTACATTTCCTATTGCATGAATTAGCTCTATATCATTTTTACTGCAAAATCTAATTAGGAGAGTTAAGATGTCATCGCCCTCTACAATGCCCATTTTGCCTGCTGAATATATGAGTTTATCCTCATGGTAAATCTCAAGGGACACTGTTCCCCCACTATAAAAAGAATTGTTCCAAATTGAGGAAAAATTTTGGTAAGCATAATATGCGCTAAGTGAGTCAATGCTCGCATTGTAACTTATGTCTTCCCTGCTTGAATCAATGTAAGTCCCCTGAGCTGTGACTCTCTTATCAAGCTCATCTATTATATTTCCAAATTCCTTGGAATTTGCGTCTAAATTAATGTCTGACAGACCAGCACATACATAAAATAATTCACTTGTGCTAAGGCTTGAAACTTCGTTTTCTTCAATGTACCACGCCAAATATTCCTGCGCTCTACTCGATATTATCTGCGCTCGCTCATCTTCGAGAAAACTTGACAGAAGTGAAAGTGTCATTGAAGTAACGACAATATCACTGTGATTTTCACTGCTAAAGTTACCGTTTGGATTTTGATTCTCAATCAAATATCCAATCAACTCTTCCCTATCATAGCTATGCCCTGAATTTTCAAGAACAATTGTACAAAAAATAGTGTCGTAGAAGTCGCCAAATGTTCCACCAACAAGCTGCTTCCCTAGAAAATGTTCAAAATAATTAATATAATTATAATCTGTGGAGTCATTTCCACTTGCCTCAATCAAATATACCGCCTGTGCCGCCTTGACAGACGTATTAAGCTCGTCTACAACCAGTAGCGAACTTATATCCATATCATCAAATTCATCATATGCCAAAAAAAGTGCAATTGCACTTTCGGGAGATGATAAAATCATCTCCCGATTGTCCGTAAAATATGACAACATATCTGACATATTGTCCTCTCGCTCACTGTCTTCACTGCATGATGCAAGCAAAAAAAGCAAGCAGAGCAAAATTATCAATATTGTCGTTAATCTTTTCATTATTTTGAAGCTTCTACGATATCCTTTGTATCAACAGCAATCATGTACTCCTCATTTGTTGGAATGATAAAAGTTTTAACTGTTGCATCAGCTGTTGATATATCTGTTTCTTTGCCTCTTACTTTGTTCTTCTCTTCATCAATTTTAATGCCCATGAAACCAAGACCATCAACTGACATTGAGCGAATTGAGGCACCGTTTTCACCGATACCTGCTGTGAAGACAACAGCGTCTACACCGCCCATTGCCGCCGCATAAGCACCGATGTATTTTTTCACGCTGTATGTGAACATATCAAGTGCCGCCTGTGCTCTCTTATTGCCGTTTGCAGCCTCTTCTTCAATATCTCTAAAGTCTGAAGAAACGCCAGAAACGCCAAGAACACCGCTTTTCTTATTCATTAGATTGTTAACATCTGCAGCTGACATTTTCTCTTTTTCTTGAATAAATGTAACGATTGCAGGGTCCATAACGCCACATCTTGTACCCATTGGAAGACCTTCAAGTGGAGTAAATCCCATTGAAGTATCAACTGATTTGCCACAATCAACAGCTGTGATTGAAGAACCGTTGCCAAGATGGCAAGTGATGATTTTGCAATCCTCAAGCTTTTTACCAAGCATAGCAGCCGCACGTTGTGAAACATATTTATGGCTTGTCCCGTGGAAACCGAAACGACGGATTTTGTAATTCTCATAGTATTCATATGGAATAGCATATAGGAATGCTTTTTCCGGCATAGTTTGGTGGAAAGCTGTATCAAACACACCAACCATAGGCATATTATTACCCATAACTTTTTTACAAGCCTCAATACCAACAATGTTTGGAGGATTGTGGAGTGGTGCAAGCTCTGAACAAGCTTCAAGCGCTTTCATTACTTCATCTGTGATTAGGACAGAACCGCTAAATGTCTCGCTTCCATGAACAACTCTATGACCAACAGCTGAAATCTCATCAAGGCTATCGATACAGCCATGATCTTTATTTGTGATTGCATCAATTACAAATTTAATAGCATCAGAGTGATTATTCATCGTCAAATCAAATTTATGCTTTCCACCCTTTGCCTCATGTGTTAGTTTTCCATCAATTCCAATTCTTTCGCAAAGCCCTTTCGCAAGCACTTCACTATTTGTCATATCCATCAATTGATATTTTAGTGAAGAACTTCCTGCATTAATTACAAGTACTTTCATATATGCTCCTTTGTTTTTTGTTTTATTTTTTTGACGTCTATATTATATTCTATATATTGTAATTTTTCAAGCATTTTTTATAATAAATACAAATTTTTATCAAAAATTTAATAAATTTTGAATTTTGCTTGATTTTCATAGATTTAAATGTTAAAATATTGATAATTAGCGATTGAGGTGTTGAATATGAAAGTTGCTGCTGTTATTTGTGAATATAATCCAATTCATACAGGGCATGAGCATCATTTAAGAATGACCAAGGAAGCCGGTAATGATTTTGTCATTTGCATTATGTCAGGAAACTATGTTCAACGCGGTGACGTTGCAATTTTTTCTAAATGGTCAAGGGCTAAAGCTGCTATATATGCAGGAGCTGACCTTGTGCTAGAGCTCCCAACACCATATGCGCTTATGTCTGCGGAGGGATTTGCGTGCGCAGCCATTCAAATCGCAAATGCGACTGGAGTTGTTAGTACATTGTCATTTGGCAGTGAATGCTCACATATTGGGCTGTTGACAGTGCTAGCAAATATTTTACTTTGTCCGCAAACTGAGTCGCTTATTAAAGATGAAATGGCACTTGGCTTTTCATATGCCGTGGCTAGAGAGCGGGTCGTCAAAAATGAATATAGTGATGAGCTTTCAAATTTGTTGCGCAGCCCAAATAATATTCTGGCTGTTGAGTACATAAAGTGTCTCGTAAAAAATAAATATGATATTGAGCCGATTACATTTGAGAGAACAGGTGCTGATTATCACTCAGACGAGCAACTTGAATTTATGAGTGCTAGCGGTATCCGCAAACTTTACAAGAGTGATGATTATAAGACAGCACATGCTTTTATGCCGAATATGTCAAAAGGGATTTTTGAAAAAGAAATTGAAGAAAACCGTGGTTTTTTTGATATAAAACGACTTGATGTTGCCATTTTGTCGCATTTGAGATGTTTAGATGAAGACAAGCTCTGTGAAATCGAAGACGTGCGTGAGGGACTTCACCGTAGAATAATGAATGTTGCCAAAACTGCCACTTCTTTCGAAGAGGTTGTCAATAAGGCATCGTCTAAACGCTACACTAAATCTAGAATTAGACGAATTGTGCTTCGCTCTTTCCTTGGAATTACAAAGGATAAAACTGACCCTGCAGTACCATATGTTAAGGTGCTAGCATTTAATGATAATGGACGAGAACTCTTACGCAATATGCGTGAGACTTGTAAACTGCCGATAATTTCGAAGCCTGCTGATAGTGATAAGTTGACGGAGTCAGGTAAAAACTTGCTTGAACTCGAAAATTGCTGTACTGATATTTACTCCCTTGCAATTAATATACCAAAAGACTGCGGTGAAGAGTTTCGCAACAGCCCTGCTTATGTGAACTGATATTGCAGTAGAATGTATGAAGTCTTAAATTCATATTAGAATAAAAACAGAGTTTCTGCCCTTATTTTGGGTCAGAAACTCTGTTTTTATTATTGATTAGCAGTTAATTCACTGCTTTCATATGTAATCCCTTCGGCGTCAAGCCTTAGTTTATAGAAAAACAACAGCCATTCAGGTAGGTCAAAAAGTTCTCTGCTGATTTTTTCCAGAGTTCGTTTGCCGACTCTGTAATCCATGACAGCAAGCATCCTCACTAAATCATCATCTGAATACAAACTCTCGTTTATCGGACTTTGTGTATATTCCCTTATAGCATTTGTAAGGTCATAAATCTCAAAGACGCCTTCATTTCTCGCCATATCCCTGACTTGTTTCTCAACAATCAAATTTTCCTCATTAAACTGAAATTTACCATTGCTGTAAACACGCCGTGGAACATCATTTTGTCGTTTAATCTCATTTTCAATTTTTGGATATCCTTTTACATAATATGAATATGGATTGCCCATCACATGTTCATCGCCGTCAACCCTGACACATGCACGGCCGTATTCATCGGGCGCACCGTGATAATGTGTGATAAAATATTGCACTCTGCCACGAAGTTTCTCACATAAGAACTCCTGCTCAAGTTTTTTTCTTAAGCCACTCCAAGATTTTCCCATAATCCTCCCTATTTCGTACCGTAAATTCGATCTCCTGCATCTCCAAGCCCTGGTACAATATAGTTATGGTCGTTTAGGCATTCATCAAGAGCCGCTGTGAAAATCTCAACATCAGGATGAGCTTTCTCCAATGCCGCAACTCCTTCGGGCGCCGCTAAGATATTCATAAACTTTATATTTTTAGCACCATGTTTTTTTATTAAGTCAATCGCAGCTATTACCGAGCCCCCAGTTGCTAGCATAGGATCAAGAATAATGACTTCACGATGCTCAATATCAGGCGGCAGTTTGCAGTAATACTCAATTGGCAGTGAGGTTGCCGGATCACGATACATACCAATATGTCCGACTTTTGCGTTTGGCACAAGTCTTAAAATTCCCTCAACCATGCCAACTCCTGCACGCAGTATCGGTACAATAGCGACTTTTTTGCCGGATATCATCTTAGCTTTCATCTTACAAATCGGTGTTTCAATTTCAACTTCACTAAGTTCAAAATTTCTTGTTGCTTCATAACATAGGAGCATTGAAATCTCCTCAATGATTTCCCTAAAGTCCTTGACTCCTGTGTTCTTGTCGCGAATAATTGTGAGTTTGTGCTCAATTAATGGATGCTTAATAACTCTTAAATTTCCCATGGATGCTCCGTTCCGCCATATCGGCAAATATTATTTTGAATTTTCCCTCTCAAGTAGTTCTCGTTCAGCTTGAGATAGCCTTAAGTAAGTAGGTTTTATGTCATGCGCTGAAATTGTTTCCCTTCCCCTCGACATAAGCGCTGCATATAATGCCCTTTGTTGACATCTGTGTTCAAGTGCTACTCTGGCAGTTAAACAATCAAATTGTGACTTACAAAGCTCTGCGCCGTCACCCACAAGATAAATACTCTCACCCATTTTTATTAGCTCTGCTTTTAACTCTTCGACATTTAAAGCTCTATCTTCGCAAAGTCTGATAAGCCTGTCATTCTCCCATCTAAACAGTGCATTATAAACTTCATTTCGCCTTGCATCCATCACAGCGCAGATAATCCCCTGCTCACCCATTGC
>CAYJIE010000121.1:4669-5864 GCA_964370145.1 uncultured Oscillospiraceae bacterium | reverse complement strand
TGTTTGTTTATCAACTAAAATTTCAATAACATCAAGTTTACCTTGCTTGTAAATAATCTCAAATCGTTTTTCTGTCTTCAATATATTCACCTCCCGTTAAATAAACAATCGTTAGTAAAGCATAACACATAGGGGAATAATACTTCAAACTAATTTCAGTCAACAAGTTAACAAGTCAACAAGTAACAAGAAAGAAGAGTAGATGTGTATACACACACCTACAAGTCCTGTTAATATCAAAATGTTTATTTATAAGCAAGGATTAGAGACCCATATTGCGAAGTTGCTCTGCTGTCTCTTCGACAAGTTTAACAATTTCCTTTGCATTTTTTCCGGCGATGCTTTTAAGCCCAAATAAACCGCCAGTGAGTTTGTCAAGGGCAGCATTTGCAGCCATTGTTGAAACACCTGCTTCTTCTGCTTTATAAACTCTGAATGTGCTGCATTCAGCCTTCATTTCAGCGCGAATAACTTGCACTTGATTGTGTGAGTCTAGTGCTGGAAAAACAATTACTTCATTAAATCCATGTTTCACAAGTTCAGGTTTACCTGCAGCAAATGTGGTATCTTTGATTGCCTCAAAAAGTGTTTGCTCATTATAAGTATTATTGAATTTTACTTTCTCAAATTTTAGCCCTAATGCCATGTTAAATCCTCCATTATATTTAATATTAATATCATATCACAACTCAAAATTGTTGTCAAGTTGAGAGTCTAAATTAACTTTGCGAATTAGTTACGTGGTCATGAGCGCAAGGCAGATGTTATCCCTCGAGTATCTCTTTGACATATTCAATTACTCCGTCGATTTTGTCGTCTTTGCCACTCAAGCTAATCGCCATGAAGTTCTCGTCAGGAACATCAAAAGGAGCAATAATGCCAAAATTGCTTGCCGTCTTATAGCCAATTCTAGGATAATATTTGTCACTGCCGAGCACGACGATGATATCGTAGCCCAAGTTTTTTGCAATATCATGACCCCTCTTCATAAGAGCAGTGCCAACTCCTTTTTTTTGCGCAGAGGGCGAAACTGACAATGGAGCAAGAGCTAATCCAATAATGTCTCCAATTTTAGCCTTTGTGAAAATTATATGCCCGATGATTTCGCTGTTTTCTTCAGCTACTAATGAAAGCTCTGGAATAAAACCATCGCTGCTTCGAAGTTTTGCAACTAGATTATGTTCATTGCCATCGC
>CAYJIE010000121.1:0-4659 GCA_964370145.1 uncultured Oscillospiraceae bacterium | reverse complement strand
CTGTGCTCTGCCGATTCAAATGCAGCCTTGACTAAAGCTTGCACAATGTCATAATCGCTAGGCGCTTCTTGTCTGATAATCATATGGATATCTCCTTATTGTTATGAACGTTATATATTAGAATTATTTGTTATACAGTGTGAATTGTCAAGAGAAGCAGGGGAGTGGGTGTCAAGTAAAAAAACTTTACAAAAAAATGATTACCCCTTAAGGGTGTAATCATTTTTTCAATTCAATTACTTATCGCTATTTGACATCATTGGAGAATATTTTTGTTCAAAATTGTCAATTGGCATCGGTTTATCATAGAAATAACCCTGAATAGCGTCACAATTCATTGACTTAAGAAGTTCAATTTGCTCGGCTGTCTCAATGCCTTCAGCAACAACATACATACCAAGATTATGCGACATTTTAACAATACTGTCAATTAGCATATCATCACGTTGCATATTCTTGCCACCAACAAAGAAGCTTCTGTCCATTTTCAATGTGTCAATATGAAGGTTCTTTAACATCCCCAAAGAGGATTGACCTGCACCAAAGTCGTCTATTGAAATCTTAAAACCATGATTATGCAAATCTTCAAACAATTTTTCAACTGAAATTGCACTTTCAATAGTGGTGGATTCGGTCAACTCAATTTCAATGTATTCATGTGGCACTTGATATTTATCCGCAATTGCAATCATGCTGTCAACAAGAAACGGATTTTCCAGATTGAGTCGAGAGCAGTTAACTGAAATCGTAATTTGACCAAGCCCTAAGTCAATCCAACGTCTAAGTGTCTTACACACATTTTCTAAAATGTAATTATCGAGCTCTACGATGAAGCCATTTCTCTCAAACAATGGAATGAAATCATTTGGATATATCATTTTGCCGTCAGCTTCAATCCAACGGACAAGTGCTTCTGCACCTACAAGCCTTGTGTTGTCAGTGCTAAACTTTGGTTGCAAGAACACCTTGAATTCATTATTGGCAAGAGCATTTTTCATTTTGCTCGTTATATCAGCCTCTGTGAGCACTTGGTTTTTTAATGTGTCATCATAGTCACAGAAAAACTCGCCTTTAGATGTTTTAGCTTTGACATGAGCAAGGTTGACTTTTGCCATAATATCGTCAAAATTAGTCTCTCCAAGCTCAATATGATATCTGCCAATTTTGAAAGAACCGCCGTAATCTGTGAGTTCTGGGATAAGTTCATTATAGTGGCTATCAACCGCTATTGCAAAAAAGTTCAAATCATCAAAAAATGAATTTCCCGCAAACATAGCAAACTTATCGCTACCAATTCTTGCAGTGATTAAACTTGGCTCATTAAAGCTCTCAGAAAGGGATTTCACCGTCTTCAATACTCGGTCACCAATATCATAACCAAACATTTCGTTAATAGCCTTGAAATTCTCGATATCAATAACTAATATAGTATAGTTTTTCTTCTTGTTGCTTTCTAAAATTGCGCTCATTTCCAATTTTAGTTTTGCAGTATTAGGTAACTCTGTAAGAGGGTCGAAATACGCCACTTTCATTATTCGCTTATTCGAACGAGATTGAATATATGTAATGTAGATGATGAGCGAGATAACTGTCCAGTAAATGGCTCTTCCGACAAATCCAAATAAAGTTGAAGCCCTCATAAATTCATGGCTAATTGATGAAACTTGCACATTGATAGCTAGCGCAATATCAGTGAGCTCAATAGGGTAGTACACCATTACTTTAGGAGTGTCAAAGTAAACGTAATAAAATCCGCCACGCTGTTTATTTTCTATATCTGATTTGGCTTGAAGGACATTGTCAATTCCCATTTGTTCAACATCTTCTTCAGGGATAGTCACGCTGTCATTATGGTTGCTGCTCGTTGAAAAAATCAAATTCAGATTGTTATCAATGAAAAATAGGTCACCACCGTAGCCTTGATTGCTAATCATAGTTTCTAAAAAATCATCAACAGAAATTTCGCAAAACAAAACAGCTCTCGCCTCGCCATTTTCCAAAACTGGGACAGCAAAACTAAAAATAACTGAGGCAGTTTCGAGATCGATCTGCGGATTTTCTATATATAATTCGTTATTTAATGCATGAAGAAAAGACTCATTTTGGGAAAAATCATGTTGCTTATTATTGACAGAGACGCCATTACCGTCAAGCTCAACATAATATAGGTCATTAAATTCACTGATAAATAGCTGATTGCTAAAATATTCAAGAACATTGTTTCCATCAATATTATTTTTAGAAATGTCCTCTGCAATAAGCAGAATGTTCTCATGAGCTGCTTCTAATGCACTTGACAATAAAATTTGATAATGTATTCCAGTTTTCTCAATTTCACTATATGTAGAATCGATGGTTGCGTCGTCTGCAATTTTTTCAACCCAATTAATCAATATCCCAATTGTCAAAAGTGATAGTGTAATGACAATTGTAAGCGTATGCTTAGCTATGAATTTTTTCATTTTCATAAATTGCCTCCAAGCTTTATCAAATGTCATTCATCATTACTTATCGACATTAAAGATGGTTACTATCACAAAATAAGACAGAAAAAGTATTTTTATTACTTATTACTAAAAATTATAACAAAAATTGTTTAATTTTTCATTACTTCAATATGAATTTTTAAGCTAATGCGTTTATTTCAAGTTAACAAGTAAAAAGAGGTATTACCCAAAGGCATACCTCTTTTATCAGTGCTTTTCAAAAGCAAAAACGCCATTCTATTTTAGTAATAAGCTTGGTCTAGCACTGTCATCGGGAAGATTGAATTGTTCAAGCGACTGTTGTAGACCTGTTGCCTGAGAGGAGAGTTGGTTGCTCAACATGTCGCCTTGATTAGATACATTAGAGTTATCTTCAACAATTCTTGTAATATTGCTAAGCTCTTCTGAAACTCGTGAAATCATGGTGAATTGTTCATCAGATGAACTAACAACTTCTTCCATCATTGAAGTCAGCTTATGTGAATTTTCACCGACTTTCATCACAGTATTCGTTGCGGTTTCCGCTTTTTGTAGACTGTTTTGAATTGAAGCGCTGACCGTATCAATCAGTTTTGATGTGTCTTGCGCTGCTCTTGCACTGCTTTCAGCAAGTGTTCTAACTTCGCCGGCAACGACTGCAAAACCACGTCCAGACTCACCTGCACGAGCAGCCTCAACAGCCGCATTAAGTGCAAGGATATTGGTTTGGAATGCGATGCCATCAATTGTTTTAACAATTACTTGAATTTCGTCAGACAGGCTCTTTGTGGTTTGCATTTCTTCAAGCAGTGAGCCAATTTGTTGCTGGCCTTCATTTAGCATCATTCCTGTCATTGAGATAACTTCGTTAGTATCGCTTACGATTCCCTTGCTTGTGTTAACTTGGTTTGTAATAGAGTCAACCGCATCGGAAAGTGAGTCAAGTGCTCTAGTTTGCATTTCAACTCCATCTGTCAAGCCGCTTGAGAACTCTCTCATATGCTTAGCGCCAGCGTGAACCTCAGATGAAGCATATTTAATTTGATGGACAACTGTACTTGTAGCATGTAATACATCGACGATGCTATGAGCGAGCTCATCCTTGTCAGAAAGAGGTGTAATGGTTGCTGTATAATCTTTATTAGCCATTTGAGAAACAACTTTTGAATAGACATTTAGTCTATCTTGCAACTTTTTAGTTGATGCAAAAATTCTGCCAACTTCGTCTTTAGTCAGATGCTCTTCTGCAATTTTACCACTCATATCACCAGTGTCAGCAATGTGTGAAACAGTATCTGCAACAATTGCTAGTTTTGTACCAAGTGACTTCACCACCATACGAATCATAAAGAAAATTAAGAAGATTACAAGTAGCGCAAAAACGATATTGAAGACAACGGTTGAGAGGACTAAAGCGTCTTTCGTCGCAACAGCCTCATCTACTTTAAGGTTCTCAGCTCCAAGTAGTTCTTCCATGCTGCCAAAAAAATCAGTAGCAACGGGAGTTACACTGCGAAGTGCGGCAAGAGCTTCGACATCTTTACCACCTTCATTTTTAAGGTCAGCTGACAAAATCATCGCATCTTTATATTCGTTTTTCCATCCGATAATTGTAGCAAAATCCGAGGCGTCTTGTCCGCTTAGTTTGCTGTGGTAGGCATCCATTTTCTCATCAAGTGAGTCAAATGCATCTATGTATCTAGTATATAAATCCATGCGTGCCGCCTCGTCTTCTTGCAACAAGATGTCACGTCCGAGTACACGACATAGATACATATTTTCAATCATTTCATACACATCGAGCTCATTTTCTACATTTCGCTCTAGAATATTCGTATAACTTGTGTTAATGAGTGAAATTGCAGTAAGTGATGAAATCATCAAAACTAATACTACTAAGGAAATAACCACCTGTATAGGCATGAATTTTGCGGAGAGATTGGCATTTTGCGCCCACTTTGCGTATTTTTTGATCAACTGTCGTTCCTCCAAATATAAAACAAAATAATATTAGCCACAGCAAAGCAATAATTTTCGATATTGCTTTATGCCGAGCTAATGAGACCGACATATTATACCATATATATAATCTCAAAATATTAGCAAATATTTAATTTATTGTAAAAAAATTCAGAAAATATTAAAAATCGACTAATTATCTGTTATTGATAAAATAGAATTATAAGAAATTTTA
>CAYJIE010000120.1:5619-5894 GCA_964370145.1 uncultured Oscillospiraceae bacterium | reverse complement strand
CAGGGAAAACAGAATACTAACAACAAAAATAAAAAACACTCCCTGACAGAAAGGAAGAAAGATTATGAAAAAGAAACTAACAGCAATAGCACTAGTAGGGGTTTTGACCATTGCAGGAGCAAGTATGACTGCATTTGCAGCACAGGTCGATTCAGACGGCATGACACTTACGGAGTTCAAGGATAGCAGCATGACATTTGAGGGGCTTGCTAATGTAAAAGCACAGCTTGACGAAAAAGGGCTTACTCTTGACGAAGCTAGAGAGAACTTTGGCA
>CAYJIE010000120.1:203-5519 GCA_964370145.1 uncultured Oscillospiraceae bacterium | reverse complement strand
ACAAGCTCAGCGAATTTGCTACTGCTAACGGAATGACCATCGAAGAGGCTCAAGCGAAAATGGCACAAATGAAAGAAAATGGCAGATCATTTGAGGGGCTTGCTAATGCAAAAGCACAGCTTGACGAAAAAGGACTTACTCTTGACGAAGCTAAAGAGAACTTTGGCAACAAGCTCAGCGAATTTGCTACTGCTAACGGAATGACCATCGAAGAGGCTCAAGCAAAAATGGCACAAATGAAAGAAAATGGCATGACCTTGGAGAAATTAAACAATCTTAAAGGCATTGTCTCAAATATCCCTGTACAATAACATCCCTACCAAAACACCCTCTACAAAAGGAAGAAGCAACCACTAAGTAGTTACTTCTTCCTTTTACTTTATTCAACTCTCGCGTTTCAACTAAAATCGCTGTTAAGTAGTGGGTTTTCATCAATTTCTGTAGCCTGCATTGAAATAAACTTCACAGCGTCATGTGTCACCTGTGCTCTTATTACAACTTCTTTGATAAGCTCCCTATCATAGAATGTCTCTATAAGCCGTACTTCGATAAAATTATCCCCAAGATTTTTGGCTGACAGCAACTGGCTTGATGAATGCTTTGACAAGTAATGCAAATTCGCAATCACTGCGTCTTTCTCTTCGTCATATGTGCCAAATGCAGTTTCTCTCGGGTTAAAATTATAGCCGTCAAAATAATTATCCAATGTGCTCTCAATAAATTCAATTGGCACCGTATATTGCGCCATTCTTGCAAATTCACCTGTCTGCCCCGATAAAGTCTCGAAATTCTCTTCAATATAATCATACTCAAGGCATTCCACAAGATTAAACAAAGCGGAGGAGGAAATTTCACTCGGAGAAGAAAAATCATCGTCACCAAAATCATTAATTAATAAGCTGGTTAGTACAAAATGCAGAAATATATCTCTGTCGCTCGTCTCTTTCAAGTATGCTCCGGCGAGGTCTCCGCTGCTGACAACAGCATTCTGCGCCGCTTTTTCGCGCTCGCTTGGCACATCTGCCAACGAAATATATTTAATATCGTCGCCGCTAAACTGTACGACATATGCATACGCTCCATAGTCGGTTGCAACTTCAACTTCAAATAAATCCAGCCCAAGATATCTATATTTTTCGCTATCCCTTATTGCATAATTCCACATAACCGACGCCATCCAGCTGTCATATGTAAATTCCCCACTATCCTCATTATATTCTGCAATCGTGACTTCATTAGGGTCAAAATTATACTCCACAAAAAAGCTGTCCAACACCTCTGTAATATGTGAAAGCGGCACTTTATATGCTCCGTCTGCGTCACTATAAAAGCTACTTTCCTCTTTTCTAACAAAGTAGAATAGCGAATTCGAGGAGATTTCAGCCGGACTTTCAAACCCAAATTTGTCTTCATATGCACATAAATCTGTGATATATGTGTATTGGCTCAACTCATTATCCGTTATTTTGTCATCAAGCGCGCTCTCAAGCGCCCCCAATAAATCATATTCTTGCGTTTTCACCGATTCATATTTATACTCGCCATCGATATAGCTAATAATCCATTCTGTCCTGTATGAAATTACAGGCTCCGCTTGCACCGCAGGGTCAAGAGTGGAAATTGTCGCAAAGCTTACTTTGCTGTTATCCACACTCACATGTTCAATAGAGATTCCATAATAAAAACCGCTGTGCAGTGCATCGAAAGTGTAGCTGTCAGTCGCGCTGTCGTACTCTTCAATGTCGCCGCGATAAATTTCAGTGTTGAACTTTTTCTCAAGAAATTCATCAACTATTTTAGCAGGTATTGTGTAGCTATATTCATCTTGTGTAAATTGACTGAGTTCCTCGCGCTTACCACCGCCGCTAATTTTCATATTAAAAAGCCCCGGATAGCTCATAAAATGAAATGCATCTTCATATAATATGCTCTCTTCGGCTTCAATATTTTTATCAAAACCATATACAAAAAAATAATTTTCTGCAATTTCTTTTAGCGCCTCATTGTCAAGCTCCGCTATATTATCACGGATTTCTATATTATCAAAATTGTCTTCAAATTGCTCATTTGGATTTTCATCCTCACCATTGCCCCCGTCTTGTACATTGTCATTTACAGTGCAAGAAATCAGTAATAACAGTATTGAAATAAATGTCATTACAAAAAGCACTATACTGCGTTTTTTCATATTTCCCCCAAAGCTGTGTTCTTAAATTGATTATATACCAAATAACGAAAATAGTCAATGTTGCAAATTGTTAACATGAAAATTCAATTCTAAAACTGGGCTAATTCAAAAAGCGTCATGCTCACAAAGCAAGCTTGACAGTATTTTGTCCGATGCAAAAAGCACACCCACCAGTGTGCTTTTTGTAATCTTCAATTAATAAAACTGTCAGTTAGAACAACGCCTCGCTTTACAAAATGCAAAACCGGCAATCCCACAAAAGAGCATGACTGCCCCTCCTGCCGTTAGTGCGGTTTGATATACAGAAGCTGTTCCCGCAATCTCAAATATCCCTCTTAATAGCGAGCCTAAAACAAGTGCAACCACTCCAGTATGATAAAAATGCGAGGGCCAAAAAAAGTCGGTGCTCGATTTTTCAAAATAGTAAAAAAGCATTCCTACAAAAACTCCCAGAATCAGAGGATAAAGAAAAAGATATGTCATATGCGGCGAACTTACGCCATGTGAAAATTGAGAGTATATATAAGAAAAAAGCATACAAAACAGCGTTACAAGACCATATGTCTTTATCCATTTCTCCTTGTAGAATTTTTGTGTAATTTTTCTATTTTCCGACATAGACAATGTCACTCACACTCCTTTCCTTAAAACTCCTGCCATTCGTTGTGGGATTGTTCACCACTTCTCCCATGAACACCATAGTGGCAGAACCCCCGCCATCTAAATTATAGGCAACTTCGCAGTTATACTCCGAAAGGACCATTGCCATTTCATATAGCGATAAACCCTCACTTATTTTGGTTCTGCCATCAGCTACCATAAAAATATAGTGATTGGGTTCTATCATTGCTATTGCAGTTCGAGGATTGCTTTCATCTTCACGATCCACTTTACTTTCCTCGCTGACTGTAATTTCACCGTCAGAAATAAGCCCTGGTCCAAAGGAAAAAATCTGCACTGCACCAAGCTCTGCAAGCTCCTGCGCCAAAATATCACTTTCGTCTATTATCTGCATATCCCCATCTTGAAATATGACTAAATCCTCATTTCCTCCGACTGTTTCCACCTCTCTGTAAAGATAGCCATTACGCATGACATAACCATAATCTCTAAAACCGTAGTAATCTCCGTTAATCGCAATAATCGCATTGTTTTCCTCTGCTATAACCGAGGTTTTTTCATTCACATTTGTTCCAAATGAATTCTCAGCGAGCCCTGCTTGTAGTAGGGAGCTGTCGCTAATGATTATATCTGCTATATAAATATCGGTATCATACTCTCTGATTGTCGTTATCGTAACCTGTAAATCTTTATCAATATAAGACGTTTCGGTAATAACAGGTTCGAGTATAGCCGCATCACTTGCGTCTAAAACACCCTCATTTAATGTATTGTCCTGAGCATCTACATCGCTGTCAAGCACAATATCCTCATCCAAGGCACTTTCTTCTTTTTCTTGAAGATTTTGTTCGTTATACAGCTCCTTATTAATATCATCTAAAGCAACAACATTTTGAGATACAACAAATCTGTTGAGCAATGTAAAGCAAGTATATCCAATAAAAAACAATGTAGCGCACGCCCTCCACATTTTGGATATTTGCATTTTGCTCATCTTTTTTACAAACACCCAATTTTTCTGAACAGAATAGCTAAAGAAAAATAAGGCTATATCAACAATGATTTTTGATAGCACAGAGTTTTCGAACAGTAAATCAACCCCCATTGTGCCAACTGCACTTGCTCCCATTATTAGAAAAAAGAGGGTGAAATACTTTATGATGCTACCAAAAGCATTGCCTTTCAACTCAAAAACGGCATTTTTATTTAATATATAATTTACAAAACCTGATAGTATTCTTGCTACTACTGTGGCAATTACTATATTCTCTAGAGAATACAATGACAGCACCATAGAAATAATGGTGAACAAAATAATATCTGTTAAAAAGCCTATAAAAGAACTTGCAATAAATTTTAACGGTCTCTTATATATTAACATAGAGTCATGGATGGGGCGAAAATGTGATTGCTCATTGTTGTCAAAATATAACGTTTCAATTTCCACTGTATGAATCTCAGTTTGCTTTACTGCTTCATGAAGAAAATTATACTCATATTCATATCGCGAACCTTCAGTCTGCAAAGCTGTGTCAATAAGGCTTACAGGTATTCCACGAAGTCCTGTTTGAGTGTCTTTACATTCAATCCCAGTGGCAGACTTAAACACAAAAGCGGTGACTATGTTCCCAAAGTAGCTTCTAAATGGCACTTTTTTTATGCTAAAATCACGCGCGCCAAGTATAAGCGCTTGGGGATTTGACTGCAATGATTTTGCCACTTTAATAATATCACAAACTCTATGCTGCCCGTCAGCATCTGCTGTTATAACTCCATATTGCAAGTCGCAATTCTCATAAGCAAACTTAACTCCTGTTTTTAGCGCTTCACCTTTTCCTTTGTTTTTTTGATGCCTTACAAGTGCACAACCAAACTCTTTAGCTTGCTCAAATATTGGCGCACAGCTAACATCACTTCCATCATCAACAATAACTATGCTACTAAAACAATTTTTCTTTAATTCTGCAAGCATTTCTATCAATTTTACAGTGGGTTGATATGCTGGAACAATGATAGTTACATTATGCATCCTGACCTCCTATCGTCTCACAAACATTCAAAAGTACTCCTTGCTTCGATATATAAATCCAAGATTTCCATTTCTTGTGTTTTTGTCGAAAAATTCTATTATAATATTTACACTTAAGTCGTTTTCATAATAGTGTAATATTTGTATTTACAAAATTACTATATAGAGTCAACCTTAACCCTACTTTAAAATGAAAATTAATTTTTTTGTAAAAAATGAAGTCAATGTTTTCAGATAGGCCTCCACCGCAGTGACACATTTGCATCTGGCAACTGGAGGCTGCCATATAGCCAAGCAAGCTTGGCCTTTGCTTAAAGGCTGCCACCATCGCAAAGCAAGCTTTGCTTTAGATTTGAACCTCCGTTTCAAATCCGTGTGCCCAAAACAAAAACACATCCTTTCGGATGTCTAGTTCGGAACTGGAGGCTGCCACCATCGCAAAGCAAGCTTTGCTTTAGATTTGAACCTCCGTTTCAAA
>CAYJIE010000120.1:0-103 GCA_964370145.1 uncultured Oscillospiraceae bacterium | reverse complement strand
TCCGTGTGCCCAAAACAAAAACACATCCTTTCGGATGTGTTTTTGTTTTGGAGGCGCCACCCGGATTTGAACCGGGGGTAAAGGATTTGCAGTCCTCTGCCTT
>CAYJIE010000119.1:579-5940 GCA_964370145.1 uncultured Oscillospiraceae bacterium | reverse complement strand
ACAGATATTTCAATTGAGGTATATGTGCTCGTTCTCGCATCTGTGAGCAATTCATATGCAGGCTCACCTATATCAAGTGAATAAACAAGCTCTGCTAGATCTGCTTTTCTGCCTTCAATCTTTTTGTTAGTGATATCTAAATATTCCTCATAAACTTCCATGTCTTTGAATCCGTAAAGATGAAACTCACTCTCGCTCATGGGAAATTCATTAGAGGCTGTATTGTAGAAAACCATCCTATCTATCGTAAGGCTTCTCCAGTCACTATCGTCATAAGGAATCTCGCTGTCAATTCTGATTTGCAAAATATCCTGCTCATCTTCATATAAAGCAATCATGCGCTCTTTCGACTTTATATCTGATAGGACTTGCTCATCTTGCACCTGTGTTTTTAGCTCCTCAATGGATTTCTGTTGAGTTTCAATCTCTTTGTCAAGTTCCTCAATATATACTTGCACTCCTGCAATATAGTCATTGTTTCTGATGATTTCTTCATATTCTGCTATTAGATTATCAAAATAGTCAATTTGTTGATTAAGCTCATCAATTGAGGCATTTGCAAGACTTTCAAATAGATAATAGTCATAGTTTTCAGCATTCAATTTAACATCTTCGTACGCAATCCCGTCAACCATGCCTCCAAGTAACTCTTTGTTGATTGTGGCTCTCAAATGTAAATCCATAAGTTCCTTGCGCCAGTCAAGGGTTTCCAGTTCCATTTCTTGCGATAAAAGCAAATTATCTTTCCTAGCGATATACACAAGATGCGAAACTTTCTCCGCCTCCGTGTTTTGCGGTTTAGCCAATTGCTCATCAATGACTTCCATTGTATATACAGTTTCCACCAAATTCACTTCAGCCTTCTGTTTGTCATCCATTGATTTTATCACAATTGGACTTACAATTGACAACAACAAAACAATGAGCGTGAGTCCTGCCACCGCCGGTTTTTTGTACTGTTTTATCAGCTCGTTTTTTACTAATCTATTAAACATATTTTCTTCCACCCTACCTAATCTGGTCTTTTGAACCACTTGTAATTTTCAAGAATCGCTCTTCAAGCTCACCGACAGCAAGCTCATCTCTATCGCATACCATCACAGTTTTCCCGTCATCGACTATGCAAAACTTGTTGCACATCGCCTCCATCTCCCCTAGTATATGGCTAGAAACGAAAACTCCAATTTTTTCTTTTTCCGCAAGAAAGCAGAGCATATCACGGAGCTCTTTTATCCCCATCGGATCCAGACCATTCGTTGGCTCATCTAATATCAGCAGTTTTGGTTTGTGCAAAAGTGCTTGAGCGATACCCAGTCTTTGCTTCATACCCAGTGAATATTTACTCACCTTGTCATTAATTCTGTTCTCGAGCTTTACAAGTTTAACCAGATTTTTAAGTCGCTTCTTACTCACACCCTTATGCATATTCGCCCAGAGTTTCAAATTGTCCATCCCACTTAAATATCCATACATTTCAGGATTTTCAATAACAGCCCCGATATGTCTAAGTGCCGTCACCTTGTCCTCTTTCATATCAACGCCCATGACAACTATTTCGCCACCGGTTATACTGTAAAGCCCTGTCATCATTTTTATCAAAGTGGTTTTACCCGCTCCATTTGGCCCCAAAAAACCAAGTATATCCCCTTCATTAACCGTGACATTAATCCCTTCGATTATAGTTTTGTCTCCGATTTTTTTTGTCGCATTTTTCACTGACAATATTTCTCTCATGTTCTCACCTTTCTTTTGTTTGCTGTGTTTGTTTCACTCTTATTTTGTGATGATATTATTATATAATACAAAATAAAAAATCCTTTTAGTTTATTTGAAAGAAAACCAAAAGGATTTTTAAAGAAATTTAAAAGAAATCAACCAACCGGCAGTTTTATAGTAGCTGTAAATATTCTATTATTAAATTGGAATGACAGCTCCCCCTCCATCATCAAAACAAGTTCCGTAGCAATTGAAAGCCCAAGCCCTGATGACCCATTCGCCCGATCCTCACGAGCTGTATAGAGCCTGTTTGTGAGTTTATCCATTCTTCCCTCAAGGTCATCATCTGTTTCATTTTGCACAGAAATCGTGATGCCATCTTCTATTTTATCTATAATTATTCTTATCTTGGAATTTTCCACTCCATATTTTTTGGCATTGCTAAGCAAATTATCCATCACTCGATGAAATTTTTCAGCATCAATCCTTGCTAATAAATCACCTTGAACATCGTTTGACAAGTTCAAGTCCACATTTTCACTTCTGATTTCAAGAATTTGCCTCATGACCATGGCAATATCGACTTTTTGCAGATTTATTGGCACATCACCGCTAATAAGCTTGCTATACAAAAACAAATCGCTGATTAATTGTTCAAGCCTATTCCCGTTTTCTTTTGCAATGTTGGCATATTGATACAATTCATCATCTTCTGATAATTTGCTTTTTATCACATCTATATAGCCTGTCATTGAAGTAAGCGGTGTTTTTAAGTCATGTGACATATTTGTAATTAATAGCCGCTGATTTATTTCGTCTTGTCGCTCTTTTTGACGACTGGCATGGATTGAATCCCCCATGCTATTAATATTGAATGCCAAATTTGCAAGTTCATTTTTCCCCTTTATCGGAATCTTATATAATATATCATCGGTTGCAATCAGTTTAATCCCACTTTCAATTTCTTTTACATAAGAAATCTCTTTAGCGATAGAGTTAATAACTAAAATTAAAAAAAGCACTACGCTAATTACAGCCGATAGAATATAGAAAATATCCCCTTGGACTTCCAATCCATATACATTGATATACATTTGTCCGAAGCTGTCTGCAAACTCAACATCATACCCAAATACACTTTCATGGCTGAGCCCCTCAATCACAGATTGCGACAAATTCACTTCATTAATTAGCATTACTTGGTAAATTGGCAGTCCATCAAAATCCATTTCCTCTGCCTGCTTAAATGTCATTTTGTTTGTGGTAATCTGTTCAATGATATCCCTTGCAATTGCATCACTTTCTATGCGCAACTCATCTTGAATTTGCGTATTTTTCAAATCAATATATGTTCGCGAAAGTGTTACTAGCAACACAAACAACAAAACACTGATAAGTGCGCAAACAACAGTCTTTACAAAAAACGAAACATACAGTGAAGTTGTGATTTTTTTAATCCACACGATAGCCACTCCCCCATACTGTTTTAATATATTGCGGATTTGTTATATCATCTTCAATTTTATTCCTAAGATTTCTAATATGAACAGAAACGGTGCTCTCAGCGTTCAACACGCTCTCCTCGCCCCAAACTCTTGTATAAATTTGCTCAAGATTATATACTCGTTTTCGATTTGTTAAAAACAGCTCCAAAATCGCAAATTCAATTTTTGTAAGCTTAATCAACAAGCCATTTTTATGCACCGTTTTTCCTGCGATATTGACGCTCAAAGCACCAAGAATAACTTCGTCGGAGTTCTGTGTGTTTTGAGAATATGCACGGTATCTTCTTATATGCGCTTTGACTCGAGAGGTGAGGTCGATCGGATTGAATGGCTTTGTAATATAGTCATCGGCACCCGAGGTAAATCCAGTGTACTTATCCATATCTTCGCTCTTTGCCGTTAGAAAAATTATCGGTGTGTTGTAGTTTTTCCTAATCTCAACACATGTCTCAATTCCATTCATTTTCGGCATCATTACATCCAGTAAAACAAGGTCAAATGTATCATTAATCAGAGAAAGTGCCTCAAGTCCGTTTTCTGCTTCAACAATTTCAAAGTTCTCATTAGCTAAATATAATTTTATTAACCCTCTTATATCTTTTTCATCATCAACAATAAGTATTTTCATATAAGCCTCCTGCTGTTATATATAGCTTTGTTTGATTTTTTATCATTCTTAAGTTTATTATATCACTTAAAATGAAATTTTTCTTTAGCAAATTTAAAAGAAAGTTAAAAGAAATATATTTTTAGCGCGCTAAGATAAAAAATACATCGCATATGAACTCGACCAAAAAAACAAAATGTCACTATCATTTTTTGATAGTGACATTTTGTTTTTGCAATGATTATGCTTTGTAATTTTCACGTTGTCCTTAACACAATAAGATATGACTTAGGAAAAACAATGCTTTAATTTAATCCATTTGTAAAACAAGTGGCAACTCCTCAGAATATAACAGTAATTTCAACTATATTCTCCTGAGTTTGTTTAGCGTAAATTTTACCTCCATGTTTTAAGACAATGCTCTTTGCAACAGCAAGTCCGATGCCAAAACCCGAAACTTGACTGTTCCGCGAAACATCACCCCTGTAAAATCGCGAGAACCATTCCTCGCACGATGCATCACTTAAATTGTCTGTCTGATTGGATATTGTCAGCACCGCCCTGTTTTTTACCTGTTTAAGCGAGATTACAATTGGCATGGTGGGCAACCCGTACTTTATTGCATTTTCAAGCAAAAGGCTAATTAGCTGTCTCAATGCGCTCTCATCGCCCGTGATAAAGATATTTTGTTCAATCTCCTCTTGAATTTGTTTATTCTGTTGCAATGCCACAAGTGAAAACGGTTTTGCCGTTTGTGCGACTACTTTTGACAAAGATAGTTTTGTCATGGTGAACATATCATTGTCCTCATCAAATCTTGAGAGAAGGACAAGTTTTTTTGTCATTTCATTTAGCCTAAGGACTTGCAGGTGCACAGCCTCACTCCACTCACTTTTTCCTTGCTCAATTTCAATGACAGACACATTTGCATCAATAATGGATAGTGGCGTTTTTAGTTCATGTGTGACATTGGTGATAAATTCTCTTTGGCGTTTGTTGTTTAAGATGAACGGCAACAAGGCTTTTTTTGATAATAGCATCGTAATAATGAAGATTAAAAATATTGCAATTATCATTATTGCTAGCGAAGTCAAGAGAAAGGAATAAAAGAATAACGAGTTTTGCCAATTATCTACAAAAACAATTAAATATCCATAGTCTCGATCATAGATAATATATTCAAAAGTGTCCAGTTCCCCTTTGTTTTTTTCACTCGATACCGCCTGCTTTGCAATTACAGACATTTCTTCATCACTCAAGTGCACTCGATTTGAGTCGAGCACCTCATATGTATAGCTGTCCCCATCGATTTCAACCGCCTTCACCGAAAAAAACTGCGCAGCATTATATACCTCGTCGTGGGCAGTGGGGAGTGGTCGGAAAACACCAAACTCAGGTCTTGTCGGGACCGTTGTAGTATCAATAGGAGGTAGGACGCCATTGTTTTCTTCGAGAAATTCAATTGTAAACCTTGTGCTGTTTTCGATGTTTATGTAGTTTGTGATGTTTAGCACAATAACAATAAGCGTCAAG
>CAYJIE010000119.1:0-569 GCA_964370145.1 uncultured Oscillospiraceae bacterium | reverse complement strand
AACGCAAACTATGCTCATAATAATGCCCACAAATTTTTTCTTTAGAGTAGTTTCCGCTGTCAATTTGCACTTCCTCCTTTATTTTTCACCACTTCTAGGCAGTAACCAATATTCCTTTTAGCGACAATTTTTATATCAGCATTAATTTGCATAAGCTTTTTTCTAAGAAAAGAGATATTCGCCCAAACCACATTAATCTCTGATTCACTGTCATAGCCCCAGATTTTTTGCATAAAATTCTCTGTCGATATATATGAATTAGGGGCAAGCATGAGTGCCTCAAGCATTTGAAACTCTTTGCTGTTTAGCAACTGCGATTTTTCTTCTGTCGAAATCTTAAACGCCACTCTATCAAGGACTACATTGCCAAATGAGACAGTCGAGGAAGACAGATTCTCCTTGGGGCGAGTAATACTTCTCAGGCGCGCAAGCAGTTCCTTTATTTCAAATGGCTTAGACATATAGTCATTGGCTCCTAAATCCAGCCCAACTACTTTATCATCAATTTCGGATTTTGCGGATAGAATTAGGACGGGGGTGTTAATTCCTTGTTTGCGAAGTGCTGAAAG
>CAYJIE010000118.1:0-5989 GCA_964370145.1 uncultured Oscillospiraceae bacterium | reverse complement strand
TATCACTGTGTATACATCAGTTCCGATAATAAAACTGAGTTTCTTATATTCTTTAGATATATATTCTGTGTCAAAATCTAAGTATAAAGAGTGAATTTCATTCAAAATTTCTGCAACAAGTTTACTTCTCTGACCACTGGACACAGTCTCTGATATATAGCCTGCGATGTTTTTAGTCTCGTCAGTGAAACCGTCCTTTGGTTTATAGACATTTATTCCGATGCCAATGACAAGAAAATCAAGGTTTTGTCCTTTTTGGGAAAAGCTAGTTTCAGTTAAGATACCCGACACTTTTAAGTTGTCAATAAAAATATCATTCACCCATTTAATTTGTGGATTCTTGTGAAAAACTTTTTCTATTGCCTTGCAAACTGCGACAGCGGCAAGTGGGGTATAGAAATTTAAATTGTCAGTGTTTTTAGGACGAAGTATTAGACTGAGGTAAATGCCTGTACCACTCGGTGAGTAAAAATTTCTGCCAAGTCTGCCACGCCCACTATTTTGGGAATTTGCCACAAGAACAGTGCCCTCACGGCTACCCATTATAGCGAAATCCTTCGCCATGGTATTTGTGGAATCGACTTCATCATAAACTTCAATATCGAAAAAATCTCTACTTTGTATATGGTTAGTTATTAACGCTTTTGATAATGCATCGATGTTTTCTGTGTGATTCATATTTTTACCTCCGTAGTCTTGATTATAACCTGTGAATTATTAATTGTAAAGTAGTAAATTGCATATTGCATATTACAGACATATATGATAAATTATAAATGAATAAAACTTTAGGAGATATAATGAAGCAAATCAATAAAATAATTTTATTCTTAGCATTAGTAGTGATTTTTTTATCAGCGGGCACATTCTTGCTTTTGCATAATAACTTTGATGTGAAGAATATCACAACATTGATTCAACCAAAAATTTCGGAACGTGAACAGTCGCTAATCACAAATCAAAATGAAAGATTTAATGAGATTTTTCTTGAATACAATGAAAAAACACATACAATTAATTCACCGTATATAAAGGTCAATCCATATGGAATGAATGAATTGTCAGCGCTTGTAAAATTTGAGACAGAAATTCCTGCGAAAATCAGCTATACCGTGCTGGGTGATATACCATTTGAATTATCAATTGAGGGCTTTAATGAAATTCATGAGATACCGATTATATGCCTGTATGAAGATAGGGATAATGAAGTTACAATTTCAATTGAATACGAAGATGAGACTGTGGAAAGTAGAACTGTTTTTATTAAAACAGATAAAATCTCAGGTGATTTTGCCACAAAGGTTTCAAAAAATGATGGCAAAGATGATTATTTTATGCTTGCGATTACGATGAATCCGATGACAGCACAAATTGACCCGACTGTGTGGCTTGACTCAAATGGGGAAGTTCGTTTTTATATGCCTCATGGATTTTCAGCAGGAATGATTTTTACTGAGGAGGGAACAATTCTTACCAATCCGCAAGAACTCATATCAAAGGGCACTATTGAAGGCTATTCAAATGGGATTATCGAAATGGATTATTTAGGGCGAATTATAAATTATTACAAAGTACCATATGAAGTGCATCACAGCTTTATTGAGCTGCCTAATAATAATCTCCTTGTGGCGACAGGTGACGAAAGTAGCTTTGTGGAGGATTCAATTGTTGAAATTGATAGAAATAGCGGAGAGATTGTAAGTGAGTGGGACTTAAAGAAGATTCTTGACAGAACAAGGGATTCGGTGACTAGCAAACTTGCGACAAGTGACGACTGGATCCATGTTAATTCTATGATTTATGATGAGAGCAATAATGCGATTATCATTTCGGCAAGGCATCAATCTAGTATTGTAAGCATTGATAAAGACAGCGCGGATATAAATTGGATTTTGTCGGAGAATGAAGGATATAGCGAAGAGCTCGCGCAATATGTATTAGAGCCAATTGGTGAGAATTTTAGTTTTCCATATGCACAGCACTCACTTTGTCTTGCGCAAAATGGAAATCTTCTGATGTTTGACAATGGCAATAATCGAAGAGGGGAGAGTGGTGAAACGCTCTCATATGAGGAGAATTACTCTAGAGCTGTGGAATATAAAATTGATGATAGAAATATGACAGTAGAGCAGGTCTATGAATTTGGTAAAGAGCTCGGAAGTGAAAAGTACAGCTCTTATATGTCGTCAGTTAGCGAACTTCACAACGGAAATCTTTTAATTAACTTTGGTGCAATTGTTGAAAACGCAGATTCACCTATTCCTTTTTTACAAAAAAACAGCTCATATATTGTTGAAGTGGATGCTACAACAAATGAAATTGTAAGAGAGTTGACTTTTCCTAAAGTTCACAGCTTTTTGGTTGAAGAAATTGATCTTCCGAATGAAATTGCAGTGAGTGAGAATATGCAACTTTCAATTTTGTATGATAACGATTACTATATAGAAAAAATTGACAGTGGAAATGGAGACCATGGGGAGCATGGTTTGCAAAAATTTATTGAAATTGAGTTTGAGAATGAGATTTCACGCCATAATGACATGGGGCTTGCTTATACAATTGTGAATAATGAAACGGGGCAGTCATATAAGGCGAGGAATTTTGCGAGGGATTCGAGTGGGTTTTTCACGGAAATAATGAGAGAGGATAAGAGTGATTTGGTCACTTTTTGCATGAGATATGACACAACGACATTGCCGCCTGGTGAATACACAGTGACATATGATTTGTTTGATGTGTTTTACAGCATGCATGTCGAGCGGTATATCGGAATGAATACTCTTGTTGAAGGGATTTATGAAGAAGTAATTACAATAAAATAAAAGAATAAGCAACCGTTGTAAAACAGCGGTTGCTTATTTCATGTTCATATATCTCATTATAATCGTCGCGATTTGGGCCCTTGTTGCAATTCCTTGTGGGTCAAGCAAACCATCATCCTTGCCGCTTATAATGCCATTCATTGTCATATAACACATCGCCTCAAACGCATATGGTGAGACGCTGTCCGCATCTTTATAGTCAAGTTGAAATGTCCACAGACCATCAAAACCGCCACCTTTTGACTGCTCATATCGATATAACATCGTAACTAGCTGCTCTCTAGTTATGCTTTCATTTGGATTTGTGCCATCTGAAATAGCGTTATTCACAGCAAAAGCTTGTCCACTCTCATACCAAATTTCAGTTTGTGATAGTGTAGCGCCATCAATGCGTGCTAGCACGGTCCAAATCATTGCTCTTGTCGCCGATGTATGCGGAGCAAATTCATTTTCACTTACACCTGACATGATGCCATTGAAATGCACATAAGACACGCTGTCATAGAACCAGTCAAAGATGTCAACGTCAATGAAACTGTTTGAGATGTCAATTGCAATATGAAAATTTGAGAGCTCCTCAACATAAAAAGTCACCGCACCATCTTCAACAACTCCAGTTATGATTTCAAATTCGCTATTTTGCAATTTTTGAACTACTCTAAAATCTCGTCCATTATGGATTTCATCGACCGGAAAGGAGAGTTGCACTTTTCCTAACACTAAGTCCATGTCGAGATGGTATGAGGCATCTGTGATATATCTTAGTGATAATTTTTCTTCAAGCTCTTTATAAATTTCCTCATCATCAGAAATTTCAACAACTGTGAAATCGCCTGCAATTCTGCCATAAATTGAGATTTCAGTTGGTTCGTCAATGACCAGTCTCAATGATTCATCAATTATAGGTTCTTTTTGAGGCTCTGGCGGAGTTGGCACAACGGGTACATTGTTTATTACATATTGCGCGCTGTCATTAAAAGTTATAGAGTAATTATTTGCTTTTGCATGTGCAAGGATGTCCGCTTGCATTGCAGCTGCATTGTCCCAAGCGACTGTATATGTCCCAGTAGTATTGCTGTCAAGCGGATTACCGCTAAAAGTGGCTGTCATAGTTGTTAGATTGTCCAAAGTTTCAACATCGCCAAAATCAAGACTTGGAGTTGGGAGAGCTTCTCCGACAAATAGGCTGTTTTTGTCGAGTTGTATGCCAATTGTGATTGGCTTAGGAGAAATTGTCACTTGCTTAGTAGCAGTCACATTTTCATATTGAACCAAGTCATCAGGAATAAACACAATATTCTTAATACCGCTATCTATTACATTAGTCAGATTCTGCCCTGCGACAAATTCAAACTTGCCATTTACAGCATTGCCACCAAAGGAGGCAGTGCCACGAATACTTGCATTTGGGACAGCGGATGCATTGTAAACATGATTAATTTCATTAACAACAACATTTGGGACATCTCTGCCTTTGACGGTCAAAGTGATAACAATACTAAAATCATTGTAATTTGTACTTTTGACAGGAATTGTGACTGTGGCAGTTTTATTTTCATTGTTAAAGTCATCTACAAAGGTATAGTTAAGATTTGTGGTTGCGCCACTGCTTGTGATAGTAGGAGGGCTGGCAAGTATATTTTCAGTATCTTGAATGTCTATCGATACAAAAGAAACACCATGTAAACTTGCAAAAGGGGACAAATCAATCGAAGCAGATTGACCAAATTTAACAGAGCTTGAAAAATCTTTCTGTGAGGTATATTCCGCTTTATTAATAGTAAGCACCATTGATTTCTCGCCGATATGAGTTGCGCTGTCAAGCTTAGCGGTGATATTGTATATATCAACATCAGTCGGTGCTTGTGTAATGGCGGTACCATTTGAAATATATGTGACAGTGTCGACTAACACAGGCGCAGTTGCATTAAGGCTGAAGGCATCGCCATATGTGATGTTTGTGTCGTTAAAGGTGATATCCTTCGGTAAAATTACATGTTTATCAAAAACTGGGTAGTTATTTTCATTTTTCCATGTGTCTGTGGAATGTGTCGTTGCAGTTAGGTTATATTGAGTTGACCCTGCATTTAAGGCGTCAAGGACGGATTCGCCGCTATAAGTGCCAACAGTTACATGTGATGAAAATTTACCTTGATCGTCATAAGACTGGGCATTTGTTAAAATACCACCGCTGTTATTTGTGGCAGTGCTCGCTGTGCTATCAAGATAAAAACAATCAGTAATTGTTGCCTTGCTTCCTGAGTTAGTTCCCACAACTCCGCCAATTGTCCCCGTGCCATCAATTACGCCGCTATTGTGTGAATTTATAACAGTTGCAGCACGTGATAGTTGGCTCAAATTTTTACCAGCAACGCCACCTAAAATATTGTCGCCTTTGACTGTGCCGCTGTTAACACAGTTTATGACAAGTCCAGAGCCACTAAAACTACCAAAATTTATGCCGACAATTCCGCCGGTAGCTACATCTGTACCATTCCCCGTGATTGTCGCAAAGTTTCTGCAATTATAAATAGAGCGTATATTGTAACCGACAATGCCACCAATATTTATAGAATTTCCCGTGGAATTGATTACACCGTGATTATATGAATCTTTAACGGTTCCAGAATTACTACCGACAATACCACCAATATTTACAGAATTTGTTGTTGTGAGTACAACATGACTTACAACATTTTGAATAGTTGCATTTCTTGATGTCAAAGCGACGATGCCAGCGGTGGTCGAGCTTGTTCCCGTTGAAATGATTGAGCCATAAACCTGAAAATCTTTTATGGTTGCAGTATCAGCGGCGCCAAACAACCCAAGATATGATTTTTGAGTTGACGAATTTATTGTAAGACCTTCAATTTTATGGTCATTGCCATGGAAATTACCAGTAAATAAGTCAAACTCTGTGCCGATAGGCGTCCAATAATTTGCTGATAAGTCTATATTATCTTTTATTTCCACTGTTATGTTAGATAAGCTTCCTTTGTTAACTTCTTGCGCAATCCAAGCTAGTTCACCAGCTTCCCATATATTATAAACTCCGTTTTCTTCAGTTACAGGAATTGTATGGGCACTCCAATTAGCCGTCGGAGTTGAAGCATAAGACGGCACAGACAATATATAAAATGCTGATAGTATAAATGAAAGTACAAAAA
>CAYJIE010000117.1:0-6011 GCA_964370145.1 uncultured Oscillospiraceae bacterium | reverse complement strand
CCACTCCTTTTTTATAGTGTGTATTTATATTATATTCTTTTATCGGAACAAAGTCAATTTTTAATCAAAAAAGGCAACCAAGCGATTTACTTGATTGCCTTTGACATAATTATTTATATACTATGTCGCTGTAAATTATTTCTTAAATCTGTGCCTTTTTACCCACCCACAACATTTGGTCTTGCGATTTCAGTTCTTCTATCACACCTGTCTTGCCTTATACTGTGGGATAAGCCTAATGAAAATTTCACTGTGACTTTGTCAAGTCATAGACGCTATAAACATCCCGCCTTTTTAGTTTTAGCTTGCTTGAGACAAGCTTCTCGATGTCAAACGCATTTTTGGGGTCGTAGTCGGATAAATACTTGTAGTTCTCATGCTTTGTGATGTCGTACTTATCCGATAAAAAAGGGCGGACTCCGCGAAGTTGGAGTATGCACTTTCCGCCGTCCATAACGGCAATCTCATCTTGCGACATGAGCGCCTTCCCGAGTTTCTGATAATTAATCCCATAGCTTCGCTGACTACCTCTTGTATCACTCGTATTGTAGCTGTCAATCGTCTCTTTCCCGAGTATCTCCTCGAGCTCTTTTATAGTCGATTTCTCTTTTCCGCCGAGAAAAACCATGCTGTCACAGTTTCCGATTATCGTATCGGCATTGTCTTTGTAAAGCGCCTTTAATTGGCTTTGCGCTTGGAGCACAAGGCAAGCCGAAATCTCGCGACTTCGAATTGTCGCCATTAGTTTTTCTAAGTTCGGTATCTGTCCGATGTTGGCGCACTCGTCAATTAGACAACGCACATGAACAGGCAAGCGCCCACCGTAGACATCGTCCGCCTTGTCGCAGAGTAAATTGAAAAGCTGTGTGTAGCACATTGAGACAAGGAAATTGAAGGTCGAATCCGTATCGCTAATGATAATGAACAGCGCCGTTTTACAATCACCGAGGGTGTCGAGTTCAAGCTCGTCATATTCCGTGAGCTCGCGGAGTTCCTTTATGTCGAATGGCGCAAGCCTTGCACCGCAACTTATAAGCACCGATTTTGAGGTCTTGCCAGCCGCAAGCTTAAACTTGCGGTATTGCCTGACCGCAAAGTGTTGTGGGTCTTTTTCTTCGAGCTTATCAAACATCATATCCACAGGATTTTTGAAGTCCTCGTCATCTTCTCGCACCTCCGATGCGTTGATGAACTCAATTAGCGTGTTGAAGTTCTGCTCCTCAACAGGCGCCTCGTACCAGATGTAGCCGATTAGAGCGGTATACAATAAAATCTCCGCTTTTTCCCAAAAGTCGTCGCCGTTCTTGCCCTCGCCTTTGGTGTTTGCGATGAGCGCCGTGACAAGCTTCAAGATATCCTTCTCACTGCGTATATACGCAAAAGGGTTGTACTTCATCGACTTCTTAAAGTTGATTGTATTGAGCACCTTAATCCGATATCCCTCGCGCTCAAGTAGCTTACCGCACTCAATAATGATATTCGCCTTCGGGTCAGTGATGCAATATGAGCTGTGGCATTGCATGAGATTTGGCTTTAGCCAAAAGCGAGTCTTGCCCGAGCCACTGCCACCGACAATAAGCACATTTTTATTTCGTGCCGTCTTCGGATTCTTAGGCCGACTGTTCATCGTGATATGCTCTGTTTGGGTAAGAATCACATTGTTCTTAAACTTCACATCTTTGTACGGCTCAATATCTTTCGCATTCCCCCAGCGTGCCGAGCCGTATTCTGTGCCCTTGCGGTATTTCTTTGCGTTTTTGCCTTTGCTGTACACGATAAGCCGAATGACTATCGCAATCATAAAGCCGATTGCAAGGTCACTTGGGTTTAGCGAGGGTAGAGGGGACGCGAACGCCTTCGTAAAACCTGTGCTAAGATTTGCGAGTATCTCAGATGTCGTGCCACCGCCAGTGAGCCGAATTGCCTCGGGGACTTTCGTCGCAACAAGTGCGATGAGTAGATAGGGGAGATTAAGGATAAGTTGCTTTTTTATGTTTTTTGTATTCATCACAAGGTCAACTCCTTATCTTTCGATTTCACTTTCTCGAACACAGAATTTCTGACAATCTCGATGTTTTTCCGTAGCTCTGCCAAAACCGAGGGGCGTGTATTCTTCTTCGTAAGCGACTTTGCGACATCGTCAAACGCTTTGTTTATTGCGCCTGAGTCCTTGCCCTTAAAAAAGACCGTATGTGTCGGCGGTGCCGTCTTCTTGTCCGTCATTATCGCAAAATCCACGCCGTATTTTTTCATGATTCGCTCGAATGAGCGAAGGTCAGCATCGTTTAAGTCAAGTGCGGTCATGCCTTGCCCTTGCTTTGCAAGCTCCTCGACTGTCTGCTTCCCATGTGGCGCTAAATCCGCTATTTTCGCCGTCTTTTGCTGAGCTTGATACTCCTTGATTAATTTCGCAAACCACTGATATGTAATATAAGTGCCCTTGCCGATGAGCGCAATTTGCTTGCTGTTGATTTCTTCTTGTACTGCCACTGTATCACCTCCGTTTTATGTGCTTAAATTTCCATTTGCGCATCTTTTGCCACCTTGTCCTTTTCAAGCTCAATTTTTTGCACAACCATTTTCCCTGCAAGAAAGTAGAATTTCTCTGGCTTTTCATAGAGCTTTTCGTATTTTTGCATCATCTCCTCAGACAAACTCACGAACGAATCGTCTTGCGTTTCCACGATAATAAAATCGCCTGTGACTACATCTACAAGCTCGCCTGCGCTGTCATACATAGCGCGATTCATCGGCAGTCCGTGAAGTTTCCCCTCCTCATTGCAAATGATGAGTGCGCTGTCGCCAAGTGGACTAAAACACTCGATATACCCACCGACTAAAGCCTGCAAATCTTTTAAGCCATCAGCGGTTTTGATTCTCTCCGGGGTTTGCATCGGTTTTATGAGCAGTGCGTCAATTAATTTCTCTTTGCCCTCGTCTGCCGAAAACTCTGCGTTGACAAAGTCGTTATAATCAAGCACATGTTGACCGTCGTTCCACTCGCTCTCCGCTAACTCCTCCGCCTCCTCTTTAGTCTCAGCCGTAACTGTTATCTTGCGTTTTAACAGCTCCGTAATCGTAACTTCAAATTCTTTCATAAAATCTCCTTTAATCGTAATTTACATATCGCTTTGGATTTTGTTCATGTAGTAGTTGTCCATCGTCGAGGGCGCATTAAAAAGCGTCGCCAACAGATAACGCTTGATGTTCTTTATATCGCTTGGGTTGTCGTCAAGGCACTCGAACACATACTCAATGTGCATTGAATTAATCCTTAGCATCTTGTCTTTTACCAGTTGCGCTGGGTAGTCTTGCCCTGCGATGTTTATCGTCGGTGTCGTCGAGCAAATTGTCTCGATGATTAGATCCGCCACTTCCGTGAGACGCGAGCGAATTGTCAAAGAACCATGCTCCATAAAGTGGCGATACTCGATATTTCGCAAAACTCGCTCTTTTAGGTTTTCATAGTCATTTCCATCCATCCTCTCAAACGGCACTCGCTCATAATCTCCGCTTGTAATGTGATTGGATTGATAAGTACTTAATAAATCTTTATTTGATTTTTTAGTATTTAATTGGTCGTGTTTTCCCAATGTAGGTATATCCAGTATTGGCTTTTCCAATACTGGCTCACCGCATTTAAGTAGAAGTGGGCTCTCGCGTATCGTATATTCGACTTCGGCAAGCTGTCCTTTTTTGTTTCGCAGTCTCTCCCTGCTGATATATCCAGCCTTCTCAAGCTCTTTTATCGTAGCGTTTATGCTATCGACTCCGTCTTTGCAAATTTGCGACAGCCCCTTTATTGTGTAGTCCCACTTCTCTGGGAGAGAAAGCATAAGCGAGAGAAGTCCCTTTGCTTTTAGCGAGAGTTTTTCGTTTCGTAAATGGTGATTCGACATCACCGTATAGTCTTTCGTTTTCTCTATTCTACAAACAGCCATTTTGTGCTCCTTTCCTTATTTTTCATGTTCTTGAGTCCTCCTTTTGTGCCAATTTTCGAGCAGTTTGATTATTGTCTCCTCCATTTTCTGCGGTGTCCACGACTTCGGGAAATACTTTTGCAAAGTGTCCGTTTTAATAGTGACTTTGTCTAAGCCGTCCTTTTTCTCCTCGCTTAGAACAGCACTCATCACATCGAATGAGCACTTACCGACGGCGCTAAATTTCTTCAATCGCTGTGCCTGTGATAGCGAGGGCGTCGACTGCTCGCTCTCCATAACGTCGAGGAGTTCTTCTTGCTCGGTGGGTTTTAGGTAAGAGAGTTCAACCGCTGGATTAAAGGCGATTTTCTTTTCGTCCACCATCGCAAGTAGGTCGGGAGAGAGCTCTGTTAAGCGGATAAATCGTTGCACCTGCCGACCGCTATCACCACTTTCTTTTCCTACAATATCTGCCGTTTCTAACTTCCCGACAACTTGTCGGGAAGTTAAATCACTCCGTACTCCCTGCCTTTTCATAGCTTCTAATTTCAACTTATACGCAAATGCACGCTCACTTGGCAAGATGTTTTCCCTTTGCAAATTGCTGTCAACCATGATAATTGTCGCTTCGTCATCGTCGATATCGCGGATAATTACAGGCATCGTGTCAAGCCCTGCAAGCTCACTCGCCCTTTGCCTTCGGTGCCCTGAGATTAGCTCATATCCACCGTTTTGGCGTGGCCTTACGATTGCGGGGACAAGCACACCATATTTCTTGATGCTCTCTGCGGTTTCAAACATCGCTTCATCGTCAACCACCTTGAACGGATGGTTTGTAAATGGGTGCAAGTCCGATAGCGCAATTTCTTTGATTTTTTCAAGTCGCTCGTCTTGCCTTGACTCCTCTGTTGAAAAGAGGTCATCGACTTTCGTTAGACTTATGTTTTTGGCGGAGCTTTTCAATTTTCATCACCTCCTTTGTGAGTTCGCGATAGCTCTCTGCGACTTTGCCCTTTGGGTCATGCGTGAAAATGCTCTTTCCGACAGCGCTGGTCTCGGCAGCCCTTACAGAATGCGGAATTTCAGTGTTGAACACTTTTAACTTTCCGCCATATGTGTCGCGGAGAATAGTTGAAATATCCTTCGAGAAGTTCGTGCGATTGTCCGTCATCGTGAGTAAAATGCCGTCGATTTGGAGTTTTGGGTTGATTTGTCTGCGCACCTTGTTTATTGTTTGGAGCAGAAGTTCAAGCCCCTTTGTCGGCAAATATTGCGCCTGCACTGGGATGATTACGCTGTCTGCACATGCCAAGGCGTTGACGGTCATCATCCCAAGAGACGGCGGAGTGTCGATTAAGATGTAGTCATAGTCTTTTTTCACTGTGTTCAGGTATTGCTTTAAGATTGTTTCCCTGCTCATCGCGTTGACGAGTGACACTTCCGTGCCAGATAGTTCGATATTCCCGGGGAGAAAGTCGATGCCTTCTTCGTGGGAAATGATTCCCTCCTTGTGTGCGATGTTTTCGCTCGTCATGATTTTCCCCATGACTGTGGCGAGACTTGTCTCGATATTGTCTGGGTGCGCGTGCCCAAGGCTAATTGTCATCGAGCCTTGACTGTCACTGTCAACGCACAGGACTTTTTTGCCCTCATTTGCAAGCCCAATTCCAATGCTTACACAAGTGGTGGTCTTCGCGGTGCCGCCTTTTTGCAAAGCAACGGCGATGATTTTAGCGTTCATATTAATTCCTCCTTTTTGGTATTTGTTTTGAAAATGAGCATAAAAAAACAGCGCTTAACTTCGAAAGAAGATTAGCGCTGTTATTTTGTGTTCAGTTATGAGCTCTTGTGCGATTTCTCTGAAATCTAAAATGGATGAAAATAGGAAGTAGTTTATGCTATTTTAATTTTACTCAAATTCGATATCTTCCTCAGCCACATTGAAAATATCAATTCTTGTATCTACATCAATTCTATTAACAAGCCAGCCCCTTAGCTGGGCATTTTTAACAAATTCATCTATGCGATTAACTCCGTTAATTTCTTTAAGGGTAATAACAATACCGAATTTAAGACCTTCTCCAAACTTTT
>CAYJIE010000116.1:0-6133 GCA_964370145.1 uncultured Oscillospiraceae bacterium | reverse complement strand
AAGACGGTGAAGAGTAAGGCGAAATTTTGGCAAATGATTGGACGTGGCACAAGACTTTCTCCGGGGCTTTTGGACGGCAAGGACAAGGACATCTTTTATATCTTTGACTTTTGCGGCAATTTTGAATTTTTCCGCCTACATAGCGGTGGCACGGCGAGTGTGAATGTTTCCTTGCAAGCGGCATTATTTAATCTCAAGACAGTGATTGTTCTCAAGCTGCAAGCTATGGAATATCAAACAGAAGAATTGATGGCATTTAGAGGCGGCTTGGTGGGTGAGCTTATGGGTAAGGTGCAAGAGCTTAACCGTGATAACTTTGCCGTAAAGCAACACTTAAAATATGTGGATATGTATTCACTGCTTACAAACTATCAAGTCCTTACCTATCAAGATACGCTGAGCATGGCAGAAGAGCTTGCACCGCTGATTTTACCAGACAAGGATGATGCCTCAGCCATGCGCTTTGACGCCCTTATGTATGGTATTGAACTGGCCTACCTTGAGGGGCGTTCTGCCACAAGGCTTGTGCGTGATTTACGCAGGCAAGTGGCAAAGCTTGCAAGTATTGCTAATATTCCTGAAATTATGCAGCAAGAAGTCATTATTAAGCAAATCTTAGAAAGTGACTTGCTGGAAAGAGCAGAAATTAATGACTTTGAGAGCATCCGCCAAAGGTTACGTGACCTGTTAAAGTATATTCCTAAAACTGACATTCGCTATGACACCAACTTTACAGACGATATATTGAATGTGGACTGGCGAGAAGCCGAGCTTGAGAATGATGAACTCAAAAACTACAAAGCCAAAGCAGAATATTACCTACGCCAACATGTGGACAATGAAGTCATTGTCAAATTAAAGACTAATCATCCACTAACAACTCAAGATGTTAAAACATTAGAGCAGATTTTCTGGAAAGAAATCGGCACAGAAGAAGAATATAGAGAAACATATGGAGACGCAGCGCTGGGCGTCTTTGTGCGTAAGATTGTGGGGCTTGATAAAGAAGCAGTCAATAAAGCTTTTGAAACATATCTCATAGATGTTAACCTCAATTCACGCCAAATTGACTTTGTAAAGCGCATTGTGGATTATATCAGCATTAACGGCCTTATGGAAGATTTTAAGGTGCTGCAAGAGTCGCCCTTTACCGAGGTTGGTAGCATCTCGGAAATATTTGACGACGTGAGCGTGTGGGGAAGGATTAAGGATGTCATTAAAAAGATTAATGGGAATGCGGTTGCGGCGTAAAAATGCAGCACTGAGACTTGTCCCTAAATATAATTTTTACTCTTTATTGCTGGGAGGTACTATATATGGCTAAACCAAGAATTTTTGTTAGTTCGACTTTTTATGATTTAAAATACATCAGAACTGACCTTGAACGCTTTATCAGGGGGATGGGATATGAGCCAGTTTTAAATGAATACGGGCACATTCCTTACGGTTCGCAAGAAAAACTAGAAGAATATTGCTATAGAGAAGTAGGTCTTTGTGATATTCTTATTGGAATTATTGGGGGCAGATTTGGCTCTCAAGCTGATGCTTCTGAAAATTCTATCACCCAAAGGGAAATAAAGACGGCACTTGAACAGGGAAAGCAAGTGTATATATTTATAGATAAAAATGTAAATACAGAGTTTTATACATATCAGGCCAATAAAGATAATAAAGATGTTGCCGAAAGAATTAGATACGCTAGCATTGATAATAATAAAATCTTCGAATATATAGAAGAAGTTAGAGCGTTAACACACAATAACACAATACATCCTTTTGAAGGTATTGAAGATATTTGTAATTTTTTAAAAGAGCAATGGGCGGGGCTCTTTAAGAATTTCTTACAAAACCAAGCTAATCAAAGATATATGACAACACTAGATGAAATAAAATCAACTGCAAACACATTGCAAAATCTTGTAGATTATCTTTCTAGCCAAAATGAAGAAAGTAGAAATGCCATAAAAGATATTTTAGTATCAACACATCCAGCTATGGATTCGCTTAGAACTACTTTGAACATAAAAGCTAGGATTTATTTTTCTAATGCACATGAAATGTTTGATTGTTTAAATTTATTTGGATTTAAAAAAGAAGTAGAACAGTTTTCAATTTCAAGTTTTTTCAACTATTCTAGGAAAAAAGCTGCATGCCGTGAGAATAAAACAATAAAAGAGATTATTCCTGAAACAGAAAATTTTGATAAAATTGTTAACGATTTTAAGAAAGAAAAAACATATGTTTTCACAAAATTACTAGGAGAATTTACAAGTTTTTTGATAATAAACAAAAACATATTTGATAGCACTGGAAAATTAATCCCATGTATCAATAAAGAGTGGGATAATAATAATATTGAATATTTCACACTTGAAGGAAAAATAATGAAAACTATCTCGAAATGTAATGTTAAAATCGATGAAGATATGCAAAAAAAGCTGCTATTAGCAAGCATCATGCATGCATCAAGGGAAGATTAACTAAACTCTCACTTAATTCATTCAAGAGTCTATTTATATAGGTTTTTATGTGAAACTATTAGTCATCATCAAAAGTCACCTCTTCCTCAGCTAAGTTATGAATATGAATTCGTTGCGCAACATCTATGCGATTGACAAGCCAACCTCGTAGCTGGCAGAGTCTAATAAAATCTTCAATGCGGTTTTTGCCGCTCAGCTCTTTTAATGTAATTACCACCCCAAAATTTAGTCCTTTGCCATGCTTGGTGTCAAGGCGCTCAAGAGTTCTTATGGTAATACCCCATAGTTTGCTACTATAGGCCATTCGAGGCTGGTTTTTGCCCGTATATACTTCAAGTAGTTGCTTGACGTTGTCCCATTTGCGATAAAGCTTGCGTGCATTGCCTTCGTAGAGAAAAGGGGTTTTGGCATCAGCTTTTAGTTTGTCTATCCCTTTAAGTTTTCCGTCATCACTAATGCGACCAAAGGCAAATTCAAATTCAGTATTTGTATAATCAACACCTTGTGCTCTTGAGCATGAAGGGAAGTAGCACATGGTGGCTTTGGCTATAAAAGGGTGCTTCTTTCCAAGTGCAGGCACCGGTAAATTATAAGTATATGTGAGGTGCTCTTCAGATATTCCAGAGATTACGAAGCGAATTTCATCATCTTTTGATTTTACTATGTCGTCAATATGTTGAGGCACGACACCATGTCCAACGTAGTCTGCATTTACTTCCTTTTCTTTCCAGTCTACAGCGGAATGGAGAAGTAATGCCTTTGCGATTTCCCGACTTAAACCTAGTATATCAATCATATAAGAAAGCTTTCTTGCTATCCATGGGGCTGCATAAGAAGTTCCAATGGGAGTTCCCTTACCTGTAGGGGTACAAACTGTCATCCTGCTCCTTATATCTCCACCAAAATAAGCAATGTCAGGCTTGGTGAAAAATGAAAGCACGGGGCCTTTTCGTGCGTATGATGCTGGTAGATTGAGTTCATTAACCGCATTTACAACAACGGAGTTGATGGAGTCTGCTGGTGAACCAATGTATCTTTCTTCATCATAGCCTTGAATTTTATTTGTGCCTGCAATAACAAATATGACATTGTTTTCGTGCTGAATTCTATCTAAGAAATCAGCTTCTGGTGATATGTAATGAGGATGGACCTCTTTTATGGAGCCCAAAGATATATTCCATACTTTGATGTCTGGATTTTTTAAAATAATTTCTTTTATTGACCGCAGAATTGTAAAGGAACTGAATGTGTCTCCTGCTGCAACACCGAAATGACGAACTTTAAACCTACCGCATCCATCATCCAAATGAGGGTTAATCGTCGCACCATCAACAATAATAGATGAAACAGATGTGCCGTGCTTGTAATCATCTTGAGAAGTTGGGATATCAGTGTCAACCATGTTTACAAATTCAACCCATTCAGAAAAATAGACACTTTCATCAAATAATGTGTCTATTACTCCTATAGTTGGCTCGCTTGTGGGGCTGGGAATGGTTACAAGCGTGTTGTCATATGATGATTCAAAATCATCTCTGCTCAGCGTCGATATATCATTGGTGCCCATAGCTATGAGGTATGGAGCTTTTAATTTAAGCAATTTAATTTGATCAGGGGTAAGATAGAGCGTTGTTTTGTCTATTAGCCTTACATGTGGAATTTTGATTCCAATTTTATTCATTAATTCAAGAACATCGGTGCCCGTATCATAAATAGTAATGATAGCATCTTGTGCAAAATCATCTTCTAATCTTTCAAGGAAAAAACTTTCTATAAAATAACTATCTACGATAAGTTGAACAAAACTTGAACGAGAAATGCCATGCTGTAAATTGGGCTTAGTTGCATTGATACTTTTAATTTGCTCATAATTCAGACTACCAAAATAATTAGAGTCTATTGTGATTACAGCATTTTTATATTTTTTTATGGCACTTCTGAGGAGATTCTCGCCTACATAGTGGGTGATAATATGCCTTGGTTTGTCATTTTTCGAAAATTTCGCACCAACAATGCTTGCATTCCCTGAAAATATTTCAGAAAGCCTTCTGCTTTTTGCAATGACGTCCCTATAAAGTACTTGTATAAGAACACCGTCAAAGTATTTTTCGCTCTGTTGCCATTCGTTATGGAGATGCTCTAATTCATTAAGTAGTTTTTTTAAATGTGCGCTAGTGATAGATTTACTTTTAGGCAGATTGCTAGCGCCAACACTCCCTACTCTTTTTTTTTGTCCAAACTCACCCTTTAGTTGCAAGAGACTATTCATAATTATTCCCCCTTAAGCTCACGGGCAATTTGACTCTTAGAAGTGCCTGTAAGAAGTTCAATCTCTCTGAGGGTAAAGCCATCATCGTGTAGTTTTTTTATGTCACTAAAATCATTGTCTTTAAGTATGTTTCCTAAAAGTTTTCTTAGATAGTCAAACTCTTGGGTGGGGTTACTAAATGCTAAGGATGTTTTGATAAGACTTTTAAGTTCCCCCGGATATGGTATGGGCTTCATAAGTGATATGATTTTCTTAAATAGCTTCATATTTCGCCCAGGAATCTTAAATTTAAGTAAAAAAGCATTAAGAATTGACGCAGCCACTTCAATAAGGTCTTTGTGCTCATATCTATTAAAGTTAACCGTAAAATCAAATCGTCTTATGAGTGCCTTGTCAAAGGTGCTAAATAAATTTGTGGTTGCAATGATGACAATTTTTTCATTTAAGCTGTCTAAACCTTTAAGTACAGCAGAGGTGGCTCGCCCCATTTCTCGCAAATCATTTTTATTTATTCTATCAACTGCTAAAGCGTCAATTTCATCAAATAAAATAACGATTTTGCTAGGTTGAAGTGTTTGATTGATTTCATCAAAAAGGTTAGCTATGTTTTTTGCAGTTTGCCCGAGCTTGCTATCAATGACTGCTTCAAACTCAACCATAAAAAGCTCTCGTTCTAAAATCCGTGCGACTTGCTTGGCTGTTTCAGTTTTGCCAGTGCCAGGATGCCCTTCAAAGAGGAATTTATTTAACCCCATATTTTTATAGATAGCATTTATTATACCCTTGATGTCATCAGCAACTACGCTTGGCAATGGCAGTGGCTCGGACGCTGTATCAATTTTCTTTAAAAATATTGATTCACTTTCAAAGCTTTGCGGAGAGAACATGTGAGCATCAGAAAGTACGCCCATGATGTATTCAGCCATTTGATAGTTGCCATTTGAATCAAAATAGCGTGCAATTTCATATGCTTCGTTACGGAAAGCTGGGTCGTTATTTTCTGCATGATATCTTATTAAGTTTAGTATATTTTTCTTCTTCATCGGCCTACCCTCTCTTTTCTGAAATTCAGTGTATACAGTTTGGGACAGAACGTCAAGATATGGGACAAAAAATAATTTATTTTTATGAATATTTACTGCCTAACGAATTCTAGGGCTAAGCGCAAGATGCTGTTTACGTTGTATATCACTATTGATTCTGCAACATAAAACGGAGCTGATTTTAAGCAATAAATTTTCACATCCTCATATACGGTATGTCATCAGACATATCGTTTTCATCAACATATGCGCTATCTTGCCTTATTTCCAGTGTTTGAGAAACTGCGTAAGCGTCCAAAGCGCTACACCTTCCAAGCAAGACGTTTTTTTGCTATGATGCC
>CAYJIE010000115.1:5727-6161 GCA_964370145.1 uncultured Oscillospiraceae bacterium | reverse complement strand
ATTAGGTATAAAACGATTTGTTTCTGGATAAGGGCAAAATGGATATGTTCATGTTGGAACAACTTTCTATGATGGCAAAATTGCTAAAGTAGAAATTCTTACACAACACGAAACAATCGGTATTGCAACATACCCATTAGCAACAATTCCTGGTGAAATTGTTGAACATCAAACAGTTGAAGTAGACAATGTATCAGGTGCTACACTTACAGCAAATGCAATTAAGCAAGCAGTAAGACTTGCAATTGTTGAAGCGGGTGGTAATGTTGAGGATTACTCAACACCAGTACTAGCAGCTCCAGTGTCAAATGAGCTAGTTCAAGAAGAAGTTGACGTTGTTATCATGGGCGCAGGTACTGCGGGTCTTGTTACAGCAGTTTCACTACTTGAGCAAGGTTATGATGTACTTGTATTCGAGAAAATGGATATCCCAG
>CAYJIE010000115.1:0-5717 GCA_964370145.1 uncultured Oscillospiraceae bacterium | reverse complement strand
TATTCAGGTTTAAGCTCATATGGTTCGCTTCTAATCCAAGAGTATTTACAAGAGACTGATGAGCAATCAGCTACAAAGCTTGATAATACAATGGCTTACTATGCAAATACAAGAATTGAAGAAAATGCAGTTACAGAGGACATGGACTACTGGAGACAAGTTCTTGGTGTTTCAGGTGAATTTGTAGATTGGCTACATGGCATGGGTGTTGGATTTATGACAATGAACCCACGCATTGGTACAACTCCTTATATCGCTCCTGGTGCATACCAAGGTGGTGCAGGACTTGCTGTTGAGTATCTTGCTGATAGAATTGGCAAACTTGGCGGAAGAATTATCTATGCTACACCAGTTGTTGATCTTGTACAAGATGACAATGATGTTGTAACAGGCCTTGTCGCTCAAGGCGAAGACGGCAAAAAATGGGAAGTTACAGCTGATGCTACAATTCTAGCTTCAGGTGGATTCGCAGCTAACCAAGAAATGGTTGAAGAGTACTACCCAGAAGAATCACAATGGAGATTTAACGCAAACCCAGGTTCAACAGGTGATGGTATTAACCTAGCTCTTGCACTTGGTGCAGGTATGGAGTCAACTGGTAGAAAACTACCGGCTTTCCTTTCAACTTATTCAACAAAATATGAGCTAGCGTTCATTCACTACTCAACTCCTGGTATCATCGTTAATATCGATGGTGATTCAATCGGAAATATTACTTCAAGCAACCACTCAATGCTTTCAGCGGCTAAACTTGACCCAACAAATGGCGATACATTCTACTATGTAATTGACCAAGCGGCAAGAATGGCGACAAAAGAGAGTAACTACTCAGGGCTTTCATATGGTGTAAGCTATGATACAGTGTTTGAGAATGGCGAAGCAGTGCATTATGATTCACTTGAAGATGCTGCGGCAGATCTAAATCTTCCAAATCTTCTTGAAACTGTTGAAGTTAACAATGGACATGCTAAAGCTGGCACAGCAGATGAGTTCGGTCGTAAGGTTGTTCCTTACATTGACGATCGTGACGGTATCTACATGCTTAGAGTTGACCCAACATTCTACCTCACAACAGCAGGCATTTCTTGCGACCTTGATGGAAGAATCACAACAGCAGAAGGTGAAGTTATCGAAGGGCTTTGGGGCGCAGGTGACGTTCTTGGATCACTCCAAGAGAAAGACGGTCTAAAATACGGTCTTGGTTTCGATGCTGCTCTGATGTTCGGCTACATTGTTGCTGAAAATGTTGGCGAAGAACTTAAATAAGAATTAGCTAATAGTAAAAAATCCCTTGGCAATGCCAAGGGATTTTTGTGTGTATATAGTTTTTTTAGATAAATACTATATGCAGTTGCTACACAATGTTTATCTGTGTGCCGTTTGTCCATTGCTTAATATTCTCAATAACAATCTCTTTTCTAAGTATCATTGACTCCTTTGTCGCAAAGGCAATATGCGGTGTTACAATCGTGTTTTTTGCGCTTAGGAGTATATGATCATGCGGTAGTGGTGGCTCGATGTCAAAGACATCAATTCCTGCTCCAGCAATTACATCATTGTTAAGAGCATATGCCAAATCATTTTGATTTACAACAGCGCCCCTCGACGTATTTATAAGAATTGCAGTTTTTTTCATCATTGCAAGGCGCTGCGCATTAATAAGATTTTTTGTGCTCTCATTGGCAGGGCAGTGTAGGGACACAATATCGCTTTTTTGCAAGAGCTCTTCAAGGGTGCAATAGTTAATTCCATCGTCTTTTGGTGTGTTTCTATAACCCAAGACATTACATCCAAAGGCTTTAGCGAGCTGTGCCACACGCATACCGATATTGCCAACGCCGATAAGTCCGACAGTTTTTCCCGAAAGCTCACTTCCGACTAAACCGTCTTTTGTCAGAGAAGTCCTACAACGCTCCTCGGTCTTGCGTACATTACGCAGGATTTCAAGCATGAGACAAATGGTGAGCTCTGCGACAGATTGATTGGAATATCCCGACGCATTGCTTACAGCAATACCGCATTCTCTCGCCGCTTCTATATCCACATGGTCAACACCTGTGAAGGCAACATCAATGAACTTTAAGTGCTTTGCACTTCTTATAACTTCTCCGCAAAGTGGCATATTCGCAATTATTACGATTTCAGCGTCCTTTATGTATTCCTTCTGCTTTTCAATGTCTTCTGTTTTATCATGAGTCGTAAATATGTGACCCATAGCGCAAAGCTGCTTGTCCATTTTTTGCATTTCTTCGGCAGATATGCCTAAGGATTCAAGTAAAACTATTTTCATTTTTCCTCCTATTAATTTGGCAAGAAGCCATAGAAGTAGTCGAGATTTGCGTCTTCAGGTTTAGTTAGGTAGTAAACATCCTCAATACTGAAATAGATATTGTCAGGGAATTCATCAACTGTTAAAAACTGCATAGTTGCGATGAATTCATCACCATTGTACAAGTCAACTGCAAGTTCATGCTCTTCATATTTCTCGAGCTCGCTCTTTTTTGTAATTGAAGTAATTGGAGTTTTGACATGTGAAACAACAAGAGAGGAGAGTTTATCGCGGTCAAGTTCGACCATTTCACTTATTTTTTCGCCAACTCTTACCTTAAAATGTGTAGAATAGTCAACAGCATCAAGTGAGTTCATGATATATCTATCATCACCTAAGAAGGTGAAGAGTGCACCGATTAGGACACCTATCGCAAGATAGGTAATTAGTGGTAGTTTCTTTTTCATTAAATGGGTATTCCTTTCAAAATCTTTTTAATACAGAAAATTAAAATGTACACATGAAATATCCGACGGTGAGCCCAAGCAAAAGCCCCCACAGCACTTCAAACGGCGTATGTCCAAGAAGTTCTTTTAGTCGCTTGTCCAGCTTAAATTTTATTGTATTCTCCAAGCTGTCAACAATCTGATTTAAGAGCTTTGCATGAATTCCGGCTGCTTGACGTACACCTGTTGCATCGTACATAATGATGACGGAAAACATAAGTGAAATGGCAAACAGAGTGGAGCTGACTCCCTCCACATGACCAACAGCATATGTCGCCGCGATTACAAGTGCAGTATGTGAACTTGGCATTCCACCAGATTCAAAAAATCTCTTTAAGTTAAGCTTTTTTTCAACAAATAAAAAAGTTAAAATTTTAAAAAACTGCGCAAAAAACCAGCTCACAAAAGCGACTTGTACAATTTTATTATTGATAAATTGATTAATTAATTCCATATTATTTCTCTCTGTCAATTAGTCTTTTTGCAAGCTTGACAAGGTCTGTATTGTCAAGCCCATCAATAGCTCTGCATGCGGTATCAACATAAAACTGCGCATGGCGCTTGCTCTCGTCAATCCCATATAGAGTTACAAAAGTCGTCTTGTTGTTTTCTCTATCCTTGTGCAATGTCTTACCGACATCTTCAAAGTCACCCACTTCATCAAGAATGTCATCAGTGATTTGAAAAGCAACACCAAAGTTCTCGCCATACTGCTTAGCTTTGTTTATATCCTCCTCACTTGCTCCTGCGATGATGGCACCAAGCATACATGAGGCCTCGATAATTGCACCAGTTTTCTTAGAATGCATATACAAAAGTTCATCGAAAGTGAGAAGTTTTTCTTTTTGCTCTGTTTCAATGTCAATACATTGGCCTGCAATCATTCCATTCATGCCTGAAGACTCTGCAAGGACGCGTAGGGCACGGAGGAGTATATCAGGGGGGAGCTCTGCTTTTATCGCTGTTTCAAACGCATAGTTAAGAAGACCGTCACCTGCTAAAATTGCCATCGCCTCGCCATATACCTTGTGGTTCGTTGGTTTGCCTCGGCGAAAATCATCATTGTCCATCGCAGGCAAATCATCGTGGATAAGGCTATATGTGTGTATCATCTCCATTGCAAGGGCAAAGGGGAGTGCTTTTTTCGCATTGCCGTCAAATAGCTCACAGAAAGCGAGCACCAAATAAGGGCGCAATCTTTTTCCGCCAGCATTTAGCGAATATTGCGCGGCTGAATAAACAGTGTCCATTGGAGTGCTTTTTGGAAAGATATCCTCAAGTGCACTCTCAATCATAACTTTAGCGTCAGTAATTCTCATATGCCCTCCATCTTTTAGTCAGTTGTCTTTCCGACTTTTACAACAGTTTGTTCTGCTTTATCAAGCAGGCTATTGCAATGTTTAGTCAAAGATACACCCTCTTCAAAAAGGGTCAAACTATCACTAAGTGCAGCATCTGCACTTTCAAGAGCTCTAACAATTTCTTCAAGTCTTGCTACCGCATCTTCAAAAGACAGTTTATCAATTTCCGCTGTCGCTGTTTTTTTCTTCTCACTTGGCATGTGTAACCTCCTCAACACTTGCAACAATATCACCGTCAGCAAGTGTCATTGTAATTTTATCGTTTTTCTTAACTTGTTTTACTGTTTTTATGGCACCGCTGTCGCCCCGAGCAATTGCATATCCTCGTGATAGGACAGCCAGTGGGCTGAGTGCTTCGAGTTTAGCAGCTTTTGCACCTAAAATAAGTTTTTTATTCGCAAGGAGCATTTCAAATCTATTATTTAGTGCGTTTTCTTGTGACAACAAGAACATGCGCCTGTCTTCGATATAGTTTTTAGGGTCTGTGAGCACTTTTCTCTCCGAAAGATTTCTAAGTCTCTCACGCTTGCGCTCAATATTCTTACTGAACAGAAAATACATTCTCTCATCAAGATTAGCAAATCTGTGTTTTAGTGTAAGCATATCTGGGACTGCAAGCTCCGCTGCTGCTGATGGGGTAGGGGCTCTAAGGTCTGCGACAAAATCTGCAATAGTGAAATCTGTCTCGTGTCCAACGGCGGATATAATCGGGATATTTGACTTGAAAATCGCTCTTGCCACTCGCTCGTCATTAAAAGCCCACAGGTCTTCGATTCCTCCATCACCACGGCCGACAATCAGCACATCACAGGGTTTTTTATCATTGAAATATTCAATTCCTCGAACAATGTCAGGAGCCGCGTTCTCACCTTGCACTAAAGCAGGGCACACAAGCACTTTTGCAAGAGGGAAGCGTCGTCCAAGCACATTTATGATATCTTGAACGGCTGCACCATCAGGCGCTGTCACTACACCGACTTTTGTCGGCAGTTTTGGGATTGGCTTTTTATATCTCGCGTCAAAAAGCCCCTCTTCCTCAAGCTTGCTTTTCAACTGTTCATATGCCAAATGAAGTGCGCCAAGTCCGACAGGCTCCATTCTTGTTACATATAATTGATATGCACCGTCGCGCTCGAAAACTGAAATTCGCCCCGTTAGAATGACTTCCATTCCATTTTCGGGGCGAAAAAGCACTTTTGAGGCGGCGTCTTTGAACATAACAGCTTTTATGGCACTGCTGTTATCCTTCAAAGTCATATAGAAATGCCCTGTTTTTTTGTGGTCGGTAAAATTAGAAAGCTCACCCGCCACAGTAACTTTTGACATTAACGAATCTTTCTCAATTAGCCTCTTTATGTATTTGTTAAGCTCTGTAACCGATAATGTACTATTCATTTGCGCTCCTAAATAACTTTAATTGCTCCGTAAAATGCGGCGCCAACCGCATTGTCCACTATGTATTCTGTCTTTGGCTCAATTGTCTTAAATCGCTCGGTAAGAGAGTTTTTTATAATGTCAGATGTCATAACAGCGCCTGTCAGCACAATTGGAGTTTCAAAATCGTCTATACCAACAATAGAC
>CAYJIE010000114.1:0-6185 GCA_964370145.1 uncultured Oscillospiraceae bacterium | reverse complement strand
GATCAACTAAATTATACCATATGTTTGAATGGATATCAATATAGTTTGAGAAAACACAAAAAATCCACTAAAGTTTTTAACCACATCTATTTGAAAAAATAAAATAAAAAATCCTTGTAGTTTTCACTACAAGGATTTTTTGGCGGAGAAGGAGGGATTTGAACCCTCGCGCCGGTTTCCCGACCTACACCCTTAGCAGGGGCGCCTCTTCGGCCACTTGAGTACTTCTCCAAGTAAAAAAATAACCGCTTAGTTATTATACTTCATTAAAAGGAATTTGTCAATACATAATTTCAATTTTATCTTTAATTTGCATATATGTTAATATAAACTATTTGCATTTTATCATAATATATTGTATAATGTATGTTAATACATATAAAACTGGAGGGCACAGCCATAAAAAAGAATCTAATACTATTTGTTACAATTGCATTATCCATATTATATATATTCCTAGGCAACAAGATAGCCTCCACCTCTCTACTACTCTATGGTGACGAAAATCTGCAAAGCTATGGAGCCAAGGTGCTTAGCATTGACGATATTTCAGAGGACTACTATTTTAATGATGCAGGTGAGAGAATTGTCACATCACGAAATATTTTATTTACAGCAGAGATTACAAGTGGCGAATTGAAAGGCGAGATCGTTGAAGTTGAGCAAATCATAGACATGTTTGTCGCATTGCAGCCAGCAGAAATTAACGATGACTCAAGGGTCATCATCATGGAAAACTATAATCTTGACTCTGCCACACAATGGGTTCTTATTGAAAATGTACGCACACACACCATGTCAATTCTTGCAGGTGTCTTTGTCGTTTGCCTGTTGATTTTCGGCGGTATTCAGGGCTTTAAGACAATTGTTTCGCTGTCATTTACCATTCTAAGTATTTTTTATGTGTTCATACCGGCAATTCTATCTGGAAAAAATGTCTATCTTTGGACGATAATCACTGCAGTATTTATAATTCTTATGACACTTCTTGTTGTAATCGGAGTGAGCAGAAAATCACTTGCGGCAATGCTTGGCTGTGCGTTTGGCACATTTACGGTAGGCTCGCTGACTATATTCATGCAAAATGTACTAGCACTCACAGGACTCATTGAAGACGACTCACTATATCTACTGCTATTATACCCAGACAATCCAACTGATCTTAACTCGATTATATTTGCAGGAATTGTAATCGGTGCAATTGGAGCTATAATGGATGTGTCAATTTCCATAGCCTCCTCTTTACATGAAGTGACAGTGACCTCGAAAACAAGAAATCCGATGAAAATTTTTGCTTCAGGCATTAATATTGGCCGTGATATAATGGGTACAATGGCAAACACTCTTGTCCTTGCATATATCGGCGGCTCACTGTCAGTGACATTGCTACTTGTCGCTTATAGCAGCTCAACTTACGCTCTATTGAATCGTGAATTAATCATCACCGAGATACTGCAAGCTCTAATTGGTAGCTTTGGAATTCTTCTGACAATTCCTCTAACTTCAATTGTCTGCGCCTATCTATATTCGCAAAGGGGCGGCAAAAAAAGAAAAAATGACCACACATATGAATAGTTGATATAGATTTTAAATAATCAAAAACGCTGTGATTACAGCGTTTTTGTCTTCAGCAGAAAAAAATATGAAAAATTTTGAAAAAAAACTTACAAAAGATGCAATAAAAACTAAACCTCATGCATTATTAGGTTGTAAAGGAGAATACAAGATGTTTTTGATGGCGATGGCACAGGAGAATACGGTTGTGCTTGACGAGCAGCTCATTTCGCAAATTGCAGAGAAAAACCAAGATGCATTGCGTACATTATATGAGCTGACCAATAAGCAAATCTACGGTTTTGCATATTCAATCTTGAAAAATTCGGAGGACGCTTCGGATATAGTTCAAGATACATATGTGAGGATTTACCAAGCGGCGCATATGTATAAGAACGAGGGCAAGCCCATGGCTTGGATTTTGAGGATAACTCGAAATCTTGCACTCATGAAGATACGAAATGCGAAAAAGAGCACAACATTTGCAGTTGATGACGATATCCTCGAAGATAGCGGTGAGAGCTTCACAACAAACAGTGTACACAAAATTGTTTTAACAAAAGCACTTGCTCAGCTCTCAGACGAGAGTGCGCAAATCATCGTACTGCACGCAGTTTCAGGACTTAAACACCGTGAAATTGCAGATGTTATGGGTCTTAATCTCTCAACCGTTCTCTCAAAGTATAATCGCAGCGTCAAAAAAATTAAGAGTATTCTCGAGGAGGAAAACATATATGAGTAAGAATTTTGTGGATGAAAAAGTAAAAGATGCTATTCTTTCAACAAAACCCAACTATGACTTCGATAAAATTCTTGCGGCATGTGTTGAGGCCGACAATAACAAGATTATTGACTTTAATAGTGAAAAGAGGAATACGACGATGAATAAAAAACTAATTGGTATAGCTGCAATGCTCACATTGCTAATCGGTGGCGGTGGATACTTTGGCTACATGAATGCTGAGGCATACACAATTGAGCTTGATGTAAACCCTTCAATTTCAATCACTGTGGCAAACAGTGGAAAAATTTCAAAAGTGACCGCAAAAAATAATGATGCAACAGCAATTGTAAATACTGCAGATGTGGTTGGGGAAGAACTCGACGACGGTCTAGAAGCAATTTTTGAAAATATGGCTGAAAGCGGATATGTTGATGCAAATTCAAACTCTGTCTTGATTACGATTTCCGGCAATACAAATGTTGAACTGGCAAATGAAATTCTTGATATCGTTGATATGAGTTATGAAAAAACAAATGTTGAGAGCGCAATTATTATTCAAAATATCGATGACATTGACGATGAAATTGAGGTTAAAGCTGGCGATAACGAAATTTCATACGGTAAGGCGAAAGTCATCAGCGAACTTATTGCGGCTGATAACAGTCTTGTTTTTGAAGAGCTTGCAAAACTCTCAATCAATGAACTGAACTTGCTCACTCAATCAGCAAATCGCAATTTAAGTGACATGACAATTCAAGTCGGAACCCCAAGCGGATATGTCGATGTAAATAAGGCTATTGATTCTGCTCTAATGGGACTTGGCTTATCAAATTCTGATGCCCATGACCTTGAAATTGAATATGAATATGAGAACGGTGTCCTCTACTATGAAGTTGAATTTAATACACAAGATAAAGAGCATAAATATTATATTGACGCAGTAACCGGTGAACTCCTCGATTTCAATCCTGACGACTTAGATGACATCAATGATGCCGATGATGACGATGATGACATCAACGACGATGACGATGACGATTTAGACGACATCAACGACGACGATGACGATGACGATTTTGACGACATCAACGACGATGACGATGACGATTTAGATGACATCAATGACGATGATGACAATGACGATGATGACAATGACGATGATGACAACGATGACGATGACGATGACAACGACGATGACGATGACGATGACAACGACGACTAACTAAAACAAAGATAAAAGGTCAAGAGATTGAATCTCTTGACCTTTTATCTTTGTTTTATGCCCACGGGTCTGCACTTTTTGGCTTTCTTATATCTGGAAGCAATAAATATTCCCATAAGAACCATTCACCCGTTGATTCTTTTTTGCGAAGTTTAACCCCTCTTCCACTATCAGCACCACCGGATTTAAGGAATAGTTGCAGATAGCCCTCACCAATCAGATCTTCACTATGCCCTGTCTTATAGACATTAATTGTAAGCGGCTCTGACGGCTCATATTCATTTTCAGGCGTCGCACCAACAAAATATGATTGTGCTATATATTCTTTATCCATAAACCGATCACGCAAGAACTGAATTTCATAGTTTGAGAGAGGTCTTGGTCCCTTTAAGTGATTAAGCATTTCCACACATAAATCCTTATTAATAGGATACATGCAAAGTGCAACAACTGTGAGTGCCGCCACCTTATTTTCATCTTTGAAATCTGCACCGTCCATCGCCTTGAATTCCTCAATTGTCGAAGGCATTGCTCCAATTTTGATGCTTACGCAACTTGCGTTTCCAAGCCCGTCACTATTCTCATTTTCCACAATATTTTTGAAAGCCTCTTTTGCATTTGTGCTTACTTCCCTCTTTAACTTATCAAAAAAACTCATCTTATCTCCTCCAATCTAATCAATTTCAGTTTAATTTCCAAGTTAATCTTACTCTAACTCATGCATATATGTAAATGTGCCAAAAGGCACATTTACATATATGCCCATCTAGCGTACAATAAAGCTAACATCCAACGATTGACATATAGATATATTTCATTGTATAATTGTATATGGATATACCAAAATAAATATTTTTGGAGGAATTTATGAATTACAAAATCGAAGGCGGCTCACTACCAGTACTTATTTGTTCACTTACACCCGGCGAAAAAATGATCAGTGAATCAGGTGGTAGAACATGGCAAAGAGGCGATGTCACACTTGAGACTAAAGGCGGCGGAGCAAAGAAAATGCTTGGTAGAATTTTTAGTGGTGAGGACCTTTTCATGAGTCACTACACTGCTAATGGAAATGCTGAAATTGCGTTTACTTCAAGTTTCCCAGGGGCAATTGTTGCAAGAGAACTTTCAGCAGGCGAAAGTATAATTTGCCAAAAAAAGGCATTCCTCTGTGCAACAGCAGAAGTTACAATGTCAATGTTCTTTAACAAAAAAATTGGCTCTGGACTTTTTGCAGGTGAAGGTTTCATCATGCAAAAAGTAACTGGACCTGGAACAGTTTTTCTTGAAATCACAGGACATTGCGTAGAATACACATTATCACCTGGCGAAGTCCTCAAATGTGATACAGGCGTCGTTGCTCTCATGGACGAATCATGCAAAATGGATGTCGAAATGGTCAAAGGTCTCAAAAATGTTATTTTCGGTAGCGAAGGTTTAATTGATACAACTATTACAGGCCCTGGTAAGGTTTATCTGCAATCTATGACAGCCGCAAAGCTAGCACAAGTTATTATACCATTTATCCCAACATCGTCAGATTAATCTATTAACATCTTGTGGTATTGAATGCATATAGCCTATTTCACGGGCAGATTGGAGTTTTTATTATGAAAAAAATACTTATTGTTTTATTTGCGCTTGTTCTAATGTTCTCATTAGTTGCTTGTAGTAGTGACGATTCAGATGATTTCTCAAGCGGAGGTAATAGCAGCACTGATAATAGCGGTGATGGAAATAATAACACAACACCAACTCCAACACCCGAGCCCGAGAAAGAGCCTAGTATAGCAGGGAAATACCTTCTTTCGGAGGTGGAATCTTTTGGAGATGTCCTAAACTATGCAGATCTTAAAATTCTTGAAATGACAGAAAATTCATATCTGGAAATTAAAGAGGACAATACCACTATCATGTCTTTATCAGGTGAAGCACCTGCGCAACTAACAATTAACACAGATACAAAAGTTATCTTAGATCCCGATGGATTTGAGGCTACATATGAACTTGTCGGCGACAACTTTATTATAAGCTATGATGAAGGTGGCGATTTAACTCAATTCACATTCACCAAGGAAAATAGCCCTAGTTGGGCTACTATCGAAGCTCAGACAAGCGAGCTCGAAGGACTGCTTGACGAATTCGATAGTTCAAGCTCAGCAGTTGAAATTGAAGTTGGCTCTGAATGGTATGGCTCAATGACTATCAGTGAATACTCAGGCCCGAATAATGCCAACGGTACATATGATATCTGGGGCTTTATCGGCGAAGATTCGTATAAGCCATACTTCGAGATATATGACAGCTACGATATCACAGCTAATGTGCCGCTAGTATCATATTACATTGAACTCGACACCGATATTTTCTTTCCTGTGATTGAGGACGATGATTCTGCTTGGATTTTCCAAAAATACCTCACTGAAGATGATTACTTCGATTTCGTTCCTCTCATCTGGGACGGAGCAATCGAATTCTGGCATGAATATTCATATGAGGGCGAAAGCTTCTATGTTGAGTTTTTCCTAAGAGAAGTTGGCTCCACTGATTGGGACGAAGATTTTGACCCACTCCCACCGGGATATTATGACTACGCAAATTAGTTTTTAGTAATTTGAAATCCGCCATAAGGCGGATTTCTTTCTTTTAAATAGTCGATATCCAACATGTAGTTATACACTCACT
>CAYJIE010000113.1:4019-6222 GCA_964370145.1 uncultured Oscillospiraceae bacterium | reverse complement strand
GAAGTTGAGCGGGGCAATCTCTTCAAGTGGGTACATTCAGGCAAGAACGCAAAGAGGATTCATCTCTGCAATTTCGTGCCGCACCTTGTTGCAGACACTGTCTATGACAATGGGCGTGAGCAGAATCGTTACTACACCGTAGGTGGTGTGCATGAGGACGGCACGACTTTGCCAGAGCAGACTATGTCCGTGTCGGAATTTTCAGCAATGAACTGGGTGAGTGAGAAATGGGGTGCAAGGTGCAACATTGAAGCAGGAAATGCTACCAAGGAGCATATCCGCCATGCAATCCAATTCACAGCGGAATATATTCAGCCGAATATTATTTATTCGCACTCTGGGTTTAGGGAAATCGACGGTGCGATGAAATTTTTACTTGAGGGAATGGAAACTTCATGCGACACACAAGACAGCTCACTAAAACATTATTATTTCCCAAGTGGCATTGACGAGAGCAAAACAACCGCAAGTCTTGAACTTCTTGAAAGTGAACTTGCGCCACTTGAAATCCTTTATCCGCTCATTATTTTTCAATACCTCGCACCGCTGACACACCTATTTAACATGGCTGGGCATATGCCGAAGTCGGTCCTTGTGCTTGCTGGGCGGACAGGCTCTAAGAAAAGTACAGTCGCCGCACTCATGCTCTCCCACTTTGGAAATTTTACCTTTTCAACTCTACCACTTACATTCCGTGACACAGGAAACAGCATCACCGAAAGACTGTTCACTTTCAAAGACTTGCCGACTGTGGTGGACGACCTCCATCCCACGAGTGGCGGCTATGAAGAAAGTGCAATGATGAAAACATTTCAATTAATCATGCGAGCGTTTGGTGACAACACAGGGCGAGCAAGCCTCAACCAAAGACGTGAACTTAAGGAGGCGAAAACCCCAAGGGGTATCGGAATGATTACCGCTGAGTTTCTACCAAACATAAGTGAGAGTGGACTCGCTCGTTGTCTTGAAGTGAAAATTACGCCGAATGATGTTGATGTTAAAATCTTGACCGAGTGGCAAAAGCGAGCAGAGCATGGTGACCTTGCAATGGCGATGAAATTATATGTGCTGTGGCTTGAAAGTAAGCTGACAAATAAAAATGGCATCGAGAAATTTGTCGCAAACCTAAAAAAAGACTTTGAGTTCAACCGCACACTACTTCGTGAGACACTGACGGAAAATAATGTCCAGTACCACGACAGAACACCGGAGGCTTGTGCATATCTACTTACCGCAAACACTGTCTTCTCGACATATCTTTCTGAAAAAGGTGTGCTTGATGGCGATGCGCAACTAAGTTTGTACAAACAATTTTTTGAGATAGTGGTTGACCTTGCCGAGAGACAAAGTGCACTACTCGCCACAACTTCAAACTCGGAAAAATTTGTTGAGCAGATGACCGCTATGCTTACAAGTGGGTTCGCAGAGCTCTTACCTAAAGAAAAATGTTTTGCAATTGAAAATGACTGTATCGGTTTTTATGATGACAAATTTTGCTATCTGAATATGCCAAGGGCGATAAAACTTGTACGAAAGTATTGCCTTGAAGTTGGTGAGCCAATGCCTCCAAAGAGCAAGCAACTTGCGAAAGAGCTTGATGAAGATGGATTTTTAGTTGCGACTGCTTGCGGCGATAAAAATCCGTCGATGAAACTTGCGAACGGAAAAAACACAAGAGTTTCAATTTTCAATCGAGAACTATTTGGAGAGAGCATACAAAGTATAAGTATGTGTGAAAATTTTTGTGGAGCTGTGGAAAAGGGACTAAAAGTGTTGGCGTGACTGGGCTTGACTGCAATTAACTTTTGTGGAGGAATTTGTGGAGCGATTTTTCATTCCACAAAACGCTCCACAAAAATAAAAGCTCGCAAAGTGTTCATACGACTGGGAAAAAGGTTAAAATGTGTCGCTCCACAAAAATATATTTATACCCTCTGACCTTAGTGCGAACCATCGCGTGTGACGGCGAAAATCGCCCCTGTTTGCGAGGGAAACATAGTGGGTCGGGTAGTTTGACCTTAAGAGAGGATAAGTAAAAAACTGAAATTTTTAGCGAAAAATCCACCCCAAATTCTCGCCTTGTTTTCTCTTATCGAATTTGAGTTGCAACCGCAGATAAAAACCCTCTTTAGAGAGGGGCAAGCATAGCATCTGCCTATACACAGTCTTTCGTGCCACCACCGCAAGCGGCGATTGCCCCGAA
>CAYJIE010000113.1:0-3919 GCA_964370145.1 uncultured Oscillospiraceae bacterium | reverse complement strand
ATTATGCTCTTTGCGGGCAGTAGCCCACACCCACTATATTTTCACCTATATAATCACCATACAAGAAAGGAATTTAATGAAAAAACAGAAAAACAAAAACTTTGCTTTTAGGATAAGCGAGCGTGACCTTGCAGAGATAAAACGCAAGGCAAAACGAGCCAAGCTTACCACCACAGACTACCTCACAAAGTCCGCACTCGGCAAAGAAATTGTTATCATCGACGGACTGCACGAGCTCATATCCGAACTCAAAGGCATCGGTCGCAACCTCAACCAACTCACGGTACTTGCAAATATGGGTCGAGTTGAAATCGCAAATCTAAGAGAGGCGAGCGAAACTCTAACCCAGATTTATGCTCGGCTTATCTCGCTAACGGAGGTGGTCTAATGGGTGCATTTGTCGCCGTGAAAAATTCAAAACAGACTGTTGGTTCAATGCGTGGAACGCTCATTTACATTCTCGACATACGCAAGACCATGTATGAAAACCAAAGGCTCTGCACTGGTGTGAACTGCAATCTCCCCTCCGCACTCACCGAAATGATGCTGACGAAGAAAGCATATGGCAAAGCTGACGGGCGAATGTTCTACCAATTCGTGCAATCGTTCCCAAGCGACACTGCACTCACTCCACCGGAGGTGCATGCACTTGGAATTGAATTTGCACAAAAACAATTTCCTCAATATGAAGTCGTGGTCACCACACATCTCAACACAGCCAACATGCACAGCCATATTTTTGTGAACTCGGTGAATTATGAAACAGGCAAGAAGTTGCATCAAAACCATGATAACTTGGTCGAGCACAGAAAAGCAAATGATGAGCTATGTCTAAAGTTTGGTGAAAGCCCATTACCAAACTACCAAAAGGGTAAGCGCACACAAACGATGTCCAATGGCGAATATCGCTCTGCGATGAAAGGTCAGAGTTGGAAAATGCAACTCATGAATACGATTGATGACTGCATGAGATTTGCGAAAAGCAAAGAGGATTTTATTGGTCTGATGCAGTCGGAGGGCTACGATATCAGGTGGACGGACACGAGGCAGAATATAACTTACACCACACCAAATGGTATGAAGTGCCGTGACAACAAGCTCCACGAGGAGAAATATCTAAAGCAAAGAATGGAGGAAGAATTTGCAATCAGAAAAGAAATTATCCTTGGAGGAACTCAAGGAGCGCAACAAACCACAGGAAGTGATGACACCGCAATCGCCGATATCAGAGCAAGAGATACTGCACCAACTGGAAATTATAACCCAGAAATTGCAGTATCAGAACAAGGTGCTGTACAACTCAGCGGAGTTGCAGAGACAGATATTGTTGCGGCTAAAAGAGATGCCGAGCAGTTATTTGTTAGCGGAGCAGACGAAGAAATTCGATACGATGATACAAGAATTGCAAAGCTTGAACAGGACGCTCTCACAGGTTGGGAAGAAGAAAGAATGGCGCTTATCTCTGCCGAAGTTCAGACTTCCACAAGTGAAATTAGGTGTGGGAACACTGTGTCTGTTATGGGTAGCAGTAGTATTAGCAATAGTTTGCTTCGCCTTGGGGCATCAGTTGAATTTGTTATAAATGGTGACGATGCACCGATGCCACTGGCTAAACATCACATCGATAAAAAGCGTTACAAAAGGCTTATGCAAAAGAAAATTGCGCAAGGCCATAAAGAAGACGACCAAGGAGCGCACGATTTTGATATAAAACCAATGTGACAAACTATCTTACGATAGCTTATCAAACAAAAAAGGAGAATGCTTATTGAAAAAACAAAAATATGAAATGTTTGCAGATTACCCAGATGTCGTTGACGTCGACACATTGTGCGAAATGCTCGGAGGGATTAGCAAAAAACTTGCGTACAAACTGCTTGCAAGCGGTGAGATCTCTTCCGTCAAGATTGGTCGCACATACAAAATAGCAAAAATATATGTTGTAAATTATTTAATTTCAAATTCATCAAAAATTGTCTCGACTTATGATAAAACTTGTGGTATTGTTGCTTTGAGCAACACTCAAGAGTCGAGTCCATTTGCATAACGAAAGGAGAATACTTATGATAACAGGAAGTTTACAAGTGAAAAAAGATATGTATTATGCCGTGCTTAATCTGAAAGTGGACGGCAAGAGAAAACCAAAGTGGGTGGCGACAGGGCTTGCCGTCAAGGGGAACAAGCGCAAGGCAGAACTTGCGTTGCGTGACATAATCGCTGAGTACGAGGCGATGTCAGATGAAAGTTCAAGCGACAAGGCAAAGTTCATCCCCTACTTAAACGCTTGGCTTGAGACGGTCAAACCAACGCTATCTATCCTCACATACACCGGCTATCAGCAGATGATTTCCGGGCGGATAACAAGGTGGTTCAAGCCGAAAAACCTCAACTTGACCGATATAACAGCAGGGCACTTGGAGTCGTTTTACGGCTCCATTTTCGCCGATGGGTGCAATGCGAACACAGTAATCCACTATCATGCTGTGATAAGAAAGGCGTTGCAATCGGCTGTCAGAAAGGATTTGATTGAGAAAAATATTGCCGACAAGGTGGAGCGACCAAAGAAGAATGTGTTCAAAGCCTCGCATTATTCAAAAGAGGAGGTGTACATGCTCCTAAAACTCATCGAGGGCGACAAACTCGAACTGGTGGTGCGGATTGCGGCATACTACGGACTTCGTAGAAGTGAAGTGCTCGGGCTTAGGTGGAGTGCGATTGACTTTGACAAAAAGGTTATCCATATAAACCACAAGGTCGTAGAGGCATGTGAAGGCGGCAAAACAGTGATAGTCTGCGAGGATAAGCTAAAAACGAAGTCGTCCAACAGGGCGCTTCCACTAATCCCAGCGATAGAAACCGCACTACTAAAGCAGAAAGAACGACAGGAGATGTACAAATCTGTGTTCAAAAAGGGGTATAGCAACGAGTATCTTGACTACATCTGCACAGACGAGCTTGGCAATATACTGCGACCTAATTTTGTGACTGAACACTTTGCAATGGTGCTCAAAAAGAATGGTCTGAGGCGGATTAGATTTCATGACCTCCGACATACTTGTGCGAGCTTGCTCCTTGACAGTGGCGTGTCGATGAAGCAAATTCAAGTGTGGCTGGGGCACTCGACATTCTCGACCACGGCAGATATATATGCGCATCTTGACTATGCTGCGCAAGTGCAAACCGGTAGTGTAATGGGGACGATGTTTGATATGTAAGAGGGTGTGGAGAGGGACATTGCGAATGCAATGTCCCTTTGTTGTGTGGTTTACCGATACTTATTCCAAACTACATTTACTGCCTCGGCAAATAGTGATCGTGATTTTTTATCTGAATTTTCATTGTTATTTTTCTTGCTCAAGTAAACATTTCTTAACTCTATCCACTTTTTATTATCTTTAATAAATTTTATTTTTTCATCTAAATTGAAGAAACCGCCTGATTGCGCTTCCCAAGTGTATGTGATTTGATTTTTATTAAATCGTATATATTCCTCTTTACCTTTAGCAAATTTATCCTTAAATTTCTTAACGATGCAAAAATCAGCAGAGTGTACGACTTTGCTATTTTTTGTATCTTTCACTTTTATTGTAAATACACGAGTAGAATTTTTACAATTACTATACTTTGGAGCAAAAGGTAATTGATATCCACGATTAGGGTCAAGGACAAAATTAAAAGTGTCAATTAGCTTTTCATTTATCTCTTTGGCTGTAAACTGCTCATCGGGGTCGTTGATTTCAAGATTGATATCAAAGTCAAATCCTATGTTTTGTGAAAAATCACAGGTTATCATATTTCTACTTGAGCTCCCCACAAATCTAAATTGAAATGTAAATTCGTCCTCTAATTCTGCTTGAACTTGCTTAATAATTTCTATTAGTTGCACTTTTATTGGCTGAGCTATCTCCTTTGTAACATA
>CAYJIE010000112.1:0-6299 GCA_964370145.1 uncultured Oscillospiraceae bacterium | reverse complement strand
CCTTGTCCCATGCCTTTGTGTCGCGAACGGCTGTGCCTTTTCGCCGCGGGCCGTGCTCGCCCTCTGCCTTGCGGTCGCTTCCTTGCTTGGATTCCCAAATGAAACAGCCCCGCTTGTAAAGGTCAATGCGCCCGTAGGATTTTTTGCCCGTTTCGGGATTTACAAACTCAACGCTTTTTTCAAAAGTATATGTGTTGTCGGGAACATGCGCCCGTGGTGACGATGGTCGTGGCACGTCGAGAAGGTCGCACAGCTCGTTCAAAAAGGACTGAGAAGAGCCAAGCTCACTGCCGCCCGATGGCGTCCATTTCAAAATAAAGGCTTCTACTGGTGGCAAGTTTAACCTCATAGTGTTGGCGTGAATGTCTGGAACACCATGTATACAAAAGAAGCAATAAAATAGGAAGGCGTATGAAAACGCCCTATCGCGTGTCATAACAACCTCGACTTTCTGAAATAATGAAACATTTGATATTATTAGTAAAAATAAAAAATGAGCAGAAGCAGAACTTGTCACCCATTTTATTGTTTGTTCATTAAACCCCTAGCAAAGAAAATGTTTTATCATTATAATTAAATAATTACTGATATATGTACGGCATGTTCCGCATCACTCATAAATAGGAACTGTTAGAGCGCGTGTCAATCTTAAAATACAATAATTTTGTAGTTTAATATCATGACAAAAGTATGCTGCCTTCCGCTATTTTGTGGCAAAGGAAATGTCTATGGTTATAAAAAAAGCAAAGTTGTCTGAAATTGTCGGAAAAAATATTGCTCGGCTACGCCATGAGCAAGGCTTGAGCCAAGAACAGATGGCAGAACAGGTCGGTATAGACTCTCCGTCTATGTCGCGCGTTGAAAAAGGCCTGATTTCTCCACGCTTTAAACGTTTGGAACGCATGGCTGAAATTTTAAATTGCGCTGTATCAGACTTTTTTCACGCGCCTCATGATGGCACACAAGCACGCGCAAACAGCATCGCTCAAATGTTAGAACCATTCCCGCCTAAAAAACAAGAAGAAGCGCTACACCTCATTCGCCGCTGGCTTGCTTTTGCTCAGCATGATGCCGAGGATGTTGATACGAACATCAAATGAGGATTTATTTTGCGATTTTGTATGTTTTTATACTGTGTAGCTGAAAGAATTTACAGAGCATATTAGCTGCTCGACACACTTATCCTGTTGTTATACATGCATAAGACGATTTTCCTTGTAACTTCTCTCATTAAAACTATGTTTGGCATGCGATATTGACATTCCGATACAGATATGGCACGTTGAACTTGTTAAATGGTGTTACTGGTGCGTAATGAGGTAGGGTGAGCGATACTCTTAACGCAACCTTGCTTTGCAAACTATTTCTGAACAAATATACCGATAATTGGGAATTATGAATGGATTTACTTGCATTTAATGATGGTAGATTGTTTTCAGCCGAACCAGATAGTATTGGAAGATTTCCTCGTATCGCCTCACATGTTTCTCGCGTAAAGAATAATCTCAACGCTGTTAATGCAGAATTTAAAGGAAAAATATTTGAAAAAACAAGTATGAAGCGAGTAACTCTCGTCAATTGTCTTTTTAAAAACTGCATTTTTGAGCGTATAGCTGCAACAGGATCCAATTTTAGCAGCTCAAAATTTATAGACTGTGAATTTATTGATTCTAATTTGCAATACTGTGATTTTAGCAAGTCTACTTTTGAATCTTCTGAACGGCAAACACTTTTAGATGGTTGTTGTGCCGTGGGGTCATGTTTTCATGAGGCACATCTAGATAATATTGTCATACGAGGATGTAGCTTTACTGATACTTCATTCCATGGAGCATATCTTAATAATATCAGCATGCTATCAACGACTATAGAGGGTGCAACATTTTACGGTTCACAAATTCGAAATGTATCATTTAGTAATATGAATGCAGAGTATGCAAATTTCGCTGGGGCAAACATGTCTGGGGTTTCCTTTTCATTGATGCAATTTGCATATTTATACGGCCTTACAGCTGAAATGTTTCAGCAAGGAAATATATTTATCTCTACTAAAAACAAAGAAAAATATTCGGACGGCAAAATACCATATGCCGAATTGAAAAATATTATCCAGGAAGAATTAATAGAATTCTATCACTTGCAAAATGAATATTTTCCATGCGCAAATCTATATCTAATGTCAAAACTTATCAAGGAATTTAAAGAGATAATTGATTTAAGTTTTCAAAAAAGTATTTTAGATAAAAACTATAGACTGCTAAAGCATCTCTGTATGCTCTCAGAAATTTCTGACGTATATTCTCGAAGCGATCTGCACAATATGCTCAATAAGATTACATCCTCAACTCAGGCAGATGTACTTACTTCCAATCAGAGGTTTATGTTAGAAAATAATATTGGCTACATTCAATCTGCATTAGAGAAAAAAGATTACAAGCCTGATTTGACATTACTTATAACCATGGATTGTGATATTGAACTTGCTCTTACACATTATGATATAATTAGTAAGAACATATCAACAAAATGTGAAGAAGCGGGAAGTCCTGTAAAGTTTTTTTCAATTAGTACATTAAGCCAAAGCCCGACCAGTTTTGTATCTCGCATGATGATAACAGGGGAACGCAGCTTAGAAAAATTCTCTCACGCGATAAATACTATTATTGATATCATAAAGGGAATTTTTACAGAAGCTAACTATTCTATCAATATTGGAAAAGAGAATACAAACATTTCCAACAATATAGATAAACAGATTAATATAAATTGCGTTGTTAATTTTTATGGTAAGGATGTATTGGAAGTAGAAGATGGTTTATCTACAATAAAGAAAGCTGTCGTGCAACAAATAATAGAGGAATTGCGTCCTGCTTTAGAAAAAAATCAATAAAAATAATGCCCTGCATCAGGAGCAGTAATTGTGTTGTTTTGACAGCACAAGCACAGTGGTCCTAACGGCATAGAGTACTTGTCGCTAATCTCCTTTGTTAACTGCCAGATTTCGTACATTTTTTCAGGTGACAATGGTTGAACATGCTTTAATGGCGTGTTTTGGATTGGCCTAAATGGAGAAAGGATCGGCATCACGCCAAGTTCACAAAGATATTTTACTCCAAGTAAGGTTGTCGCCCAAGGCTCAAGGCCAGCTATAAGGATGCTCCGCACTGCCCCAGTTTGCGACCACAACTTTTTAGCCCACATAAAAGCGTGTGTATATCGATCAAGATCAATAAATCCTTTTCCAGGCATAAGTTGTTTGGCAAGTTGTCTATCATACACTTCAAGGTTAAAACCTATTTCGTCAACCCCTGCTCTTTTTAGTTTTTTAAGAATATCCGCTTTAGATGGTGGCTCCATCATAACGTAGAGTGGTATATCATATAGTTTCTTTATTGCTTGTGCCATTGTCACGATTGCATCGACAAACTTTGGCTGAGGACTCCCACCGCTTATCAATATATGCCTGCAGTTAATTTTCTTATCGTTGATACAATGCTCTATCAGCTCTAAGGCGTCACCAATATCGATGGGGGTTTGCACTTTAACTTGTCCAATTTCACAAAAACCACACCCTGCATTGTGAATACCATAATTACAACCACAAAACGGATAAAGTCCTAATCTGTCTGTAAATATTTGTCCAATTGTTTCAAATGGTTTCCCGCTTGAAGAGAGCCGTCCAACAAAGTCTGCTTGCTTAACAATTACAATTTTTTGTAAATACTTACTGTCATGCAGCAAATAAAACTCTCCATCATAATCTATTGTAAATGGACTGAAAATGACCCATTTTTCTTTAACAGGGACATTAACAAATACGAGTCCATTCAATTGAATATCTAATCCACCAGCGATGCCGTCTCTCATCGTTAAGTATTTTCTCTCATTATAGAGCGCCTGGAGTGCTTTTTGAGTTATGGAACAGCCATATGCTAGCAATGAGAATTTTAATTTAACAACATCAAGTAATTCTTCTCTTTCAAAACAAAATGAATCTGATAGAATGGCTGGGTTTATCCTCAATTCACCGTCTTTCATAATGGAAGAAATTTCTTCTTGAAAAATAATGCGTGCAGTCGAAGTTAAATGACCGTAATTCTCCAATTTTGAATTAGCATCTACAACTGTATACTTGTATTTCTCTGAATGATGTATGCTTTGTCTAATTTCAGGATTACAGTTGAAATGTACTCCATTCTCAATAGGTGATCGATATGTATTATAAATGCTTAAATTGCAATTTGTTGTTTCATGATTTATTCTTGAATAATTTTTATTAAATGCACATAAATGACGCTCTATTAATGTTTCTTGCCCAAAGGCATTAAGATGAATATTTAATAGAATTGAAGACGCTTGAAATCGTGTGTTAATTTCAACCATTGTCGTTTGCATATTTTTTACAATAAAATCAATTCCAATTACACCTCGATAGCCCATTTCTTTGCATTTTTTTAATATTCTTTTAGAGCTTTCATTAATTACATTCTGTTGAGCTTTAGATAAACAATGCTCAATATTAAAATCTGCACCACAATAAAGAAGTCTCCCATTCTTATTTAGTATCAACTGTAATGATGGTTGAAATATATCTATAAAATCTTCATAGATAATAGCATGAACGTTAACACTTATACCTTATGAATAAATGCAGAGACGAGGTATCTGCCTTCCAGTAAAGCAAATTCATTCTTATTTTTTATTATATGCGTGTAATATCCACCAGAGCTAAATTTTTTTTGTGCAACAAATACAGTTTCTCCCACGATATCTTGAACTTGTGAAAAAGTCCATTCTTGTATGTCAATATCAACACAGCTAAGGGTATTTGTAACGGTAGCAAAAATAGCCCTCGACTGAAGTTTATTACTCAATTGCTCAACAAGCAATTGAGTATTATATGCTACGGACGCCTGTCTTAAACTTTCCTCATCGTAAGCCCGAAAAGCGTACCAAAGAAAGCGGGCAGCAGGATTTTCTTTAAGAATATTTTTGGCGGTTTCGTGGTAAAAGCTCTGCATTATTTCTCGAGAGGATGAGTCATTTGTGTTTATACGTAAACCCGATTTCGACTCATAAGATATGCTAGATAGGCTACTAGGAGTATCTGTCAGTACAATAGCCCCCTTAAAAAGACTTTCCGCACCTAAAATATCAGAAGTTCGAGGTCCTACCCAGTATAAATTGTCAATTAAGTCCATTCATAATTCCCAATTATCAATACCTCTCCTCCCGAATAAGTCCACTGCGCGGATGTTTTTGTTCCAAGGCGCTACGTTGTGCTGCCAAGCTTACATGGGTATATATCTCTGTCACTGCTAAGGAACTATGTCCGAGTAATGTCTGAATATTGCGAATATCAACGCCATTTTCGAGGAGAAGAGTTGCCAGTGTGTGTCTGAACATATGGGGTGTAAAACTCTCGGGGATAGAGGCAAGCTTTTGATACTTATTGATGATTTTACGCACGGACTGGTCGGAAAGGGCATTTTTGTCTCGGTTTAAGAAGAATACTGATTCAGCCTCCAAGAAATCGGTATAGCACTCTTTGTACTCTTGCAATGCCTGTAGTGTGGCATTGTCACACAGCGGAATGACCCGCTCACGCTTCCCCTTGCCCATCACAATGATATGCCGGTGTGTCAGGTCTACATCACGCACACGCAATCGACACGCCTCAGAAACTCTCACGCCCGTCGAAAAAAGAAGCTCCAGTACGGCAATATCTCTCACAATCTCCATATATTCCCGTGATGCGCCACAAAATTGCTTCTTTTGTGCGTACATGCACTCAAAAAGCTGTGTGACGGCTGAAAGAGAAATGGTGCGCGGAAGCGTCTTTGCGCGTTCATGGCGGAAACGTAATTTGCGGAACGGTGAGAGGTCGATGTACTCCTCTTGCTCCAAAAATGTGAAAAATGAATTAAGCGTGGCAAACTTCCGCTTCGTGCTTCTGGGTTTATATTTTTCAGTCAGTTTTTGCAAATATGCACGAATAACGACCTTATCTATGTCCGCAACGCGTATTTCCCCCGTATGGGCTTGCTGAAACTGCTCTAAGTCGATTTTATAGGCATTGAGTGTCAATGGGGAAAGTCCTCTCTCGAAGCGACAATGGCGAATAAAATTTTCAATGGCCTCACACAGTTTCATATTGCGTCCTTTTTGCGTTGGATATTTGTTGAAATAAGTCAGTGATGAATGTCATTTATATGACAAAAAACTCGCACAATCGCTCAGTCGCCCCCATGTATGTCACCCACTACGCAAAAGCAATACCTATCAGGCCGTTGAAAAAG
>CAYJIE010000111.1:0-6441 GCA_964370145.1 uncultured Oscillospiraceae bacterium | reverse complement strand
GAGTGGTTAGATGTGTGGTTTGAGAATTATGCGAAGTTGAAAGTGCGACCGAGTTCGCATCAAACCTATCTTGGATATATAAAAAACCACATCAAACCGAGTGTGGGTGAGCTGAAATTAGAAAAGCTAACCTCGCTTGATTTGCAAAAGTTGTATAAGCACTTGCTTGAAAATGGTCGAGTGCGCCGCAAGGAAAGTGAAAATCAGTCGAGTGGACTGAGTGCAAAAACTGTGAGGAACATACACCAGATAATCTTGTCTGCACTTGAAGTTGCAAAGTCTGAAAAACTCATTGAAAGCAATGTTGCCGAGAGTTGTGCCTTGCCAAGGGCAGAACATGTGGAGATGAAAACACTCACACAAACTCAACTGCAAGCATTTTTTGAGGAGGCAAAACGAAGTGGAGTGTATGAGATGTACTATATTGTGATTGCGGCTGGGCTGAGGCGTGGGGAACTACTTGGGCTAAAATGGGGTGATGTGGATTTTGAAAACAGGACGATTTCTGTAAAAAGGCAAGTGCTACGGATTGATGGCAAGGTGGTAGAGTCGCCGCTAAAAACAAAGAACTCCTACCGAACAATTTCGATAGGAGCTGAGGCGGTGGAGGTGCTAAAAGCACAGAAAGTGAAAGTGGTAGAGATGGAAAGTGACTATGTGTTCCCCTCGACAAGTGGCACAGCGATCTCGCCGGACAGCGTGCTGAATATGCTCCATCGTGTGCTAAAGCGAGCAGGGTTGCCAAAACGGCGATTCCATGACCTTCGTCATAGTTTCGCAACTATCGCACTGCAAAATGGGGTAGACATCAAAACTGTATCGGGTATGCTTGGTCACTTCTCCGCAGGATTTACGCTCGACACATATACCCATGTCACGACAGAGGCACAAGTTAATGCGGCAAATGTGATGGGGACTGTGCTTGGGAGGTAAGATATAGAAAAAGGTGAAACAGCGACCACCATATAACAACCATAAACGAGAGGTCGCCAAACTCTCGTTCTGCTCCTTGCGTCACTCAAAATATGATATGCTATAATTATGCAAGTAAATAATATAATAGTCATTTAATAAACAAACTGTTTGAGGTTTGCCTATCATTACATTATTTTGACTTTATTAATAATTTCCTACTTGACAAATTGCAAATAACTGCATATAATAACTATAACAGAACCCAACACGCCTCTTAACAATGCGTACCACGTTGGGTCTTTTAATTTTTAGGAGTAGTTATGGGAAACTTAAAACAACACCAAGAACCTATTAGTATTCGAGAACAAATACTTAATCTTAAAAGTAAGAAACTTATAATAAACAATGAAGAATATGCCGAGAGAATATCAAACGATGTGTCATATTTTCGCCTAATTAAAGCGTATAGTTTAGGACTAAAGCATAAAAACGAAGATTATTTTGACGATGTGACTTTCGAGCAAATTGTGGATTTGTATTTGTTTAATTCTAACTTTAGACAGTTATTATTTCCGCAAATCGAGAAAATAGAGATAAACTTGCGTGCATGAATTTCTAATTACTTTTCAAATAAATATGGTGTTCTTGGTTATCTTGAAGCTTGTAATTTCACAAATCCAAGTTATCATGGAAAGTTCTTAGCTGACGCAGAGCTTGAAATAAAAAGGAATTCGAAATCTCCATTTGTCATTAATTTTAGAGAAAACTATGAGGGTGGAGTGCTTCCGCTATATGCACTGTTGGAAATAACAAGCTTTGGAAGTTTGTCAAAGCTGTTCAAAAACATGAAAAATGAAGATAAAAAAGAAATTGCGTTGACATTTGGCGTGCCATATACATATTTAGAAAGCTGGTTTGAGTCGATTTCTTATATCAGAAATATTTGTGCGCATTATGGTAGGCTGTATAATACCAAGCTGACCAAAACCCCCTCTTTGTACAAAAATGACAGGCAACTTGGAGTTAGGAATAACAGAATCTTTGCTATTTTAGTGTGCATGAAATACTTGCTTTCTGATGATAAAGCGAAGTTTACTCAGTTTTTAGACGAGGTAGAACTGCTAATAGAAAAGTATGAGCATGTTGACATAAAAACTATGGGCTTCCCTGACAATTGGAGAGAAGTATTGGGATAATGAAAAAGCCAACTGTTGCAAAATTTGCAACAGTTGGCTTTTTGGTTGGACATTTAGCTTAAAAGCAAGTATAGCTCAAAACAATATTATTTTTGTATTAGCCTAACTTTTTCTATTACATCTCGCGCTTTGCTCAAATACTCGACGATTAATTTTGTTATATCTTCAAACTTGTTATTATCGTCAGAGATGGTAAAATGTTGGTAGACAAAGCGATACTTGTCCGTTTCATATTTATTATAATGATTTGAGTTGCTACTTTTTGCAGACATAGTTGAATTATTGCCAAAAACATTCTTGTTCGTTGAATTAAAATCTTTGTCAAACCAGCCAAAATCTAAGAATTCCTTAAACAAATCTTCACATTTTATATTGCTTTTGCTATACTTGCAGACATATAACCGAAATTGAGAGCCTTGAATTTGCACTCCTATATCAAGCTCGTCTCTTTTATTTGCGTTTATTTTAAGAAATGACTCGATAATTATCTCACCGTGTGAAAATGAAGTTTTTTGCACATATTCGGCTCCTTTTGGTGCCAATCTTTCAAGCTCAGATTTTTCTGTCGTTAAGTAATCTAAAAACTTGCTTGCTATCATTTTTTGACTGATATCCCAAAGGTTTATTTCTCTTAGTTTTATGGCAACAGCCTTGTCGGCATTATCGTGTCACAGTTTGGGGCGATTTTCATAAGTTTTTCAGCAATTTTCTCATAACTTATAAATTTCCAATGACTACATTCTGATTTTGGGTCTTCAATTCCGGTCACAACTCCTCCGGCAAATTTTTTATCGAGGCGTTTTTTATAGTTGTCCAGTTGTTCTTTGGTCGCGATAGACTTCAGTTTGTTTTCAATGACATATGCTTTAGAATTGTTGTCCACCCAAATTGTTATATCGCGATTTCCTTCCTCGCGTGTTATTTTAGAGATATTGTCAATTATAATATCTGCAAAGAAAAGGTTAATGAATTCTTTTTGGTATTTTTCATGTTCCATTATCCATGCCCAGAAGTTTGTGTGAAACAATTCCTTTGAGCCAAGTGACATGGCATAAACAGGTGAAGATTTTAGATTATTTACGATATGTTCAAGTTCTTTCATGTAAATACCTCCCCATGTGTTTTGTTGGATATATCTTATTGTACATTTTATTATAGATGAGTGTCAAGCAGTGTGCTGAATTTTATGTTTTTTTATATCAAACACGCTAATTGACAATTCTGAATTTGTTTGATATTATAAAAATATTGAACAAAAAATCACAGACTTAATAAGGATTAAATCTTAATTGAGGTGAAAATATGGCTAACTCAAAGTTAAAACTTCTCAAAATTCTTGAAATACTTCAAGAAACAGATGAAGAAAACCCTTTGACATCGACACAGATTTTAAGCAAACTCAAATTATACGGAATTGAGGCTGAGCGGAAATCTATATGCAGAGATATAAACTTACTTAGAGATGATGCTGGATTTGACATTATCTTGCATGAGGATAAAAAGTTAGGTTATTATATGGCGAGCCGTGAGTTTGAGGATTGGGAGATAAAATTGCTGACTGATGCTGTATGGTCGAGTAAATTTATCACAAGGAACAATGCAAAAAGTCTTGCGGATAAGTTGCAGGGACTTACAAGTGCGAGTAGTCGTAAGTATTTAAGGAAAACAGGGGTTATAGAATCAAGCTTAAAAGTCGAAAAACCACTCACGAAGATGTACATTGATACTGTGTTCAAGGCTATAAAGGCAGAGAAGAAAATCGAATTTCAATATGCATATACTGATGTAGACCTAACAACAAAACTGCGACATGATGGCAAGGCGTATGTGGTGAGTCCATATTCTTTGATTTGGAGCAACTCCCTATATTATTTGATTGCATATTACGATAAATATGAGAGTCTTAGCTATTTCAGACTTGATAAAATGAGAAATGTTAAAGTGCTTAGTGAAGTAAGCAAAAATGCAAAAGATGTACTTGGGGCAAATGCAGATATAAAACTGGAGGAGTTTGCAAAATTTTCACTCAATCGATATGCCGGTGATAAGGTTCGCCTCACTCTTGAGGCGATTCCATATATGGTTGATGACCTGATTGACTATTTTGGCAGGAATTTAGACATTAAAAATGTGGGCGATAAATGCGTTGTGACGGTAGAAGTGCTTGATAGTCATGGGCTTTATTACTGGTTATTATCACGTGCGGATAATGTAAAAGTGCTTGCTCCTGAAAGTGTGAAGGAATCGTTGCTTAAAAGGTTGGCGAGCATTCAAGATTTGTATAAGAATGATTAGCTAAGGCGAGATAAGTTACTTTGCCTCGTTTTTATATTTGCAATTATAAACTCAATTTCATGTGATTTTGGAAATGCGTATATAACATTGTCGCAATGTTTGCACATTTCTTTGGAAAGCTTTTGCTTGATTATGTCGATTTGGCTTTTTCCGTTCTTGAAATTAGACATTCCTTGCGACGCATCAAAATTTGAAAACCCAAGTTTTGTTAACTCGTTGCACATCTCGTCTCGAAATATTGGAAGGTTATTTAACATTATCTCGTTAGCGGTTTCTTTTTTGAGGGTTGCATGAGCGATGCCTATCCCTCTTAAAATCTCATTAAAACTCTCGAACATTGAAAGGGAGGTGTTGTGAAACTTTTCTGAGTAACCTCTGTTGATATCCTCAATGGCGTCGCTTGGATTGTTTTTTTGTGAAAAATAGTTTTCATAAAACATCTTCTTAGCGAATAGTCTTAAATCTTCGTTTGAATAATCTCTGTTCAGGGCTTTATTTGAAAGATAGTCGCTGTGCAATAATGAAATTTTTCCTATGTAATAGTTGCCACTTTCGCAAAGATATGCATTTTTTTCGTGTTGAGGGAGTGCTTTTATAAGTTTCTTAACCAATATAGGAAATATGCTCTCATGAACACAAATGTTGATAGTCTGAACTGTATTCTGACGGTTATCTTCAGAGGTTTGCCAAAAAGTTTCAGCAGGAATATTGTGTCCATCTCCTACGAGTTCTCCTGCGCATTTACATGGAGTAGGCATGAGATCAAAGCCGCTTTCAGCTTCATTTTCATGAAAAACGATTTTTTTACACTTTTTACAATAACGATGTGCGGGTAAGGGGTTGCATGAAGCAGCTCCGGTTAAATAAAAAAGAATACTCGAGGCGGTTGAACCGCTTAGCCAATATAGATAATCATGTTTGTTGAGATGGTTGCACAGTTCCATTGTTGCGAGGATTTCAGACTCTCGACCATTTTCTTTAGCAAGTGATAATTCGTGGCATACTCTTGTGTATATTTTTTCAGGTATCTCTTCATATTTTTGTTGCAATTCGGACAAAACCTTTTCTCTTAGTAAATTATGCATAGTTTGCCTCCTATTTATGATGTTGATATTATTATAGCTAAATAATTGTCCCACATGTGTCCTTAGTACATGAGTATACTTGGTTTATATTCAGACAAGAAAAGGAGTGTGTGACATGAGAAAATCAAAAAAAGCAATGATGGATGAAAAAACCTTTGACAATTTTAATGTTAAACAATCAAATGAAGGGGCATTTAATGCTTGTTTTGCACGAGCTAAGTCTAAGGGTTTGGGTGGAAAGCCATTAATTATACTTGGAAAAAGTGGAGTTGGAAAAACTCATTTGATTTATGCGATAAAAAACCATATCAATGAAACTGCACCGCATAAAAAGGTGTTGGTGTTAAAGCATGAGGAGTTAATTGATATTCTTCTTGATTATTGTCGAGGGCGTATTGACGGAAAAATAAAAGAAAATTCATTTGCAAAGACTCTTAGCAGCGATCTCCTCTTAATTGATGGGTATGTGTATGACGAAGAAAAAGAATCCACAAATGAAGAAATTCTTAAAACGTTAAATGAGCTTGTTAATATGAAAGTACAAATAGTTGTTTCCGTTATTCGCTCTGCGAGGTTTAGCGGGGGTGTAAAGAATTACTTCAAACAAGTCAATGGTGCGGAAATTGTAGAGTTGCAAAAGTAGGGGGGGCAATAAATTCGTGTTGTGGGTATATGCATTTGATTTTATTTATTATAAATGTAGTAGTTTTAAGCGGTTAAAAGTTTAGCGGTATCACAGGAAATTAGTTTGTAATTCTTTAAACCGTCAGTAAATGGTCGCAGTTATTGGGTTTGCATGGAGCTTGCATGTAAATTTCACGCAAAGTGCGTGCGACTTCCACGCAAGTTACATGCAAGTTTACACAAATCTCCACGAAAATTGCGATATAAACCTTAGGATTTTAAACCCCTTCCACTCACCCCATTAATCATAACAACACAAAAAACCT
>CAYJIE010000110.1:0-6589 GCA_964370145.1 uncultured Oscillospiraceae bacterium | reverse complement strand
CAACTCAACTTGCTGTTTGGTTAACATCGCATCATAATATGTAATGATCTTCGGATTTTGGTCTTGCTCAAATCCAAAGCTAATTACTGATTCAAGTGATCTATATGGTAATGAGGATGAAACTGAAGTAGTACCGTCACCTGTCGTACCAGTCTCGCCTTCAACGCCTTCTTCTCCTTCTAGCAACTCCCCTTCAGGTGGAACATCTTCTGCAGCAGCATCGTCGGGCGCCATGAACATATTATATCCGACAAATCCGCCGACAGCAACAACAATAAGAGCTGCAACAATGATAATCAGTTTCTTCTTGCTGCCCTTACCTTCAATTTTTTCTTTCGGCTCTTTTTTGCTTAGGAGCTTTCCGATCACAGGTATTGCAAACTTTTTCTTTTCTCCGCCCTCACCTGCGTCTTTTGCCTTCTTCGCCTTTTTCTCTTTTACCTTTTTAGGCTTTTTTTCTTTCTTTGGCTTTTTGCCCTTCTTATTTTTTTCATTTTCCATAAAAATGACCTCGCCTTACTCTTTATTTGCGTAATACTCCATTTTTGTGAGCGGTAGCTTATGGGTGAACTCATCAAGTTCTTTCATTCGAATTTGACTTCCGTCAAGCTCCACGAAGACCGCTTCAAGGATTGTACGCATTTGCTCGGTATATCTGTTTATACCTTGTTGAATTTCTGAATATTCAAAATTTGCACGTTCAATTTCTTGATAAACCTTTGAGGTATCAGCTTGGATTTTTCTGCGAACATCTGCGCCAATAGAAATTGCATTGTCAATGATTTTATCCGCTTCTTCTCTTGCAGAGATCATCGCATTGGCAATATGCATAGAGTTTTGCTCATATCGCCTTGCTTTTTCAAGGACTTCAGGGTCGACCTCAGCAGGTTTTGTCGCAATTGTCTTATACTTGTCAACTTCTCTTGCGAGTTTGATTTTCTCTTCAACAAGTTGATGACTACGCTCTCTCATTGAAATAAGACTTTGTGAACAGCTCTCAAGTTTGTCATATACCTCATCTGCTTCTCTTGCTTTATTCTCATATTCAATTTGAAGTTCTGCAATTCTCTGCTCTGCGGCATTAATTCGCTCTTCGCAATCTTTTGCATAGTTAACACATTCGTCTAAATGACGACTTAGCTCACTGATAAAGCGATTGACATCTTCTTTATTAAATCCGCCGAGTGCCGTTCTAAACACTCTCTTATTCTCCATAGTCACCTCTGCACAAATACTCTATATTATTTATTTCGTCTTATTATAACAAATTTTAAGCACTTTTGTCAATTATTTTAATTTATATATAATGTAAATATTTATAATCGTAAAAATTGCACACTTTTTTGGCACTGTATTTCTGATAAAATAAAGTAAAAACACATGAATTCTACCGTCACCAAACTCATGACTTCGAAATGAGGGGTTGTCGAGGCACAACCATGAGGGTTCTCGTTACATTACAATCACTCGCCATAGCGACATATTTGCTAAAGTCAAATGTCCACAAATTAAAAGCACACTCTTTCGAGTGTGCTTTTTATTTGGTGATCCACCGGAGATTCGAACTCCGGACACCTTGATTAAAAGTCAAGTGCTCTGCCAACTGAGCTAGTGGATCAAATTAATTCTTTTTTTCCGCAATTTTTTCGAGTTCGATTTATCGTGCTTGAATATAGTACCACAGCATGTACAATTTGTCAAGAACTTTTTTCAAAATATTTGATAAATTTTCTTTTTTTGCCAAAAAAGTTGAAAAAACAGGCATTTACTATCCTTATAATACCATTATTGACATATTATTATGTATGTAATATAATAAAATAATATTAAATAATTTAATTGGAGGGCATATGCCACTAAAAAATCGTACAATTCTAATTGTTGAAGATGATCTTGATCTAAATAATGGAGTTAATTTCTATTTTTCCGCACAGGGTTTTAAGTGTATTCAAGCTTTTTCCGGAGAAGAAGCTTTGAATATTTTTGAGAATAACATTGTTGAGTTGATAGTGCTTGACCAAATGTTGCCAAAGCTAAGCGGAAAAGATTTTCTAAAAGCTGTACGCTCCCACTCGAGCGTACCAGTTATTATGTTGACTGCCCTCTCTGAAGAAAAGGACAAGTTGACTGCATTTTCACTTGGTTGTGATGACTATCTAACTAAGCCATTTAGCTTAAAAGAACTTGAGGCTAGAGTTACGGCTCTTCTCTCTAGGACATATGCGCCTGATGACATCGTGCTTAGCAATGCTGAGCTCGGTATGTTCAGTGTGAAAAATGAACTCCATGAGATTTACTTGAATGGTGAACTTTTAACCTTAAAGCGTAAAGAATATGATCTTCTATACTTTTTGATTTGTAACCCGGGTAGAGTTTTTTCCCGTGAAGATCTGATTCAAAAAGTGTGGGGCGATGCGGATATCCAAGACTATCGCACGGTTGATAGCCATATTAAGTTACTGCGCCGAATACTTGGAGAATTTGCCGACTGCATACAGACCGTTTGGGGTATAGGCTATAAATTTTCAATTAGAGATTAGGATTATATATGAAATTATTTACAAAGTTCGGGCTTGCAATTGTCGGTGTCACCATGTTTGTTGTTGCAATCGCCCTTGCATTCCAAACCTATATAATCAGAATTACTCAGAACGAAGCAGACAGCAACACAATCACAAATCAAGCATCGGCAGTTGAGACACTCATCGAAAGTGATGTCCCACCTGTTGATATCTATGCAAATCTTCGCCTATTCTCCATTACCGAGGAGGCGGCGGCGCTGATTTTTTATGAATATGCTCCAAATACGCCGACTGAATTTTATGTAAACGAAAAATTCAAAAATGAATTACAAGAGCATGAAGAATTGTATATGCAATATGTGGACAGTGAGAGTTATATGATGGAATTTGTTCCCTCAGAGGATAATCTCACAAATAAAATTCTCTATGGACGCCCTATGCCAGACGGCTCATACTTGCTCCTATCAACGAATACTGTTACTTTGCAAAGTGTGCTCTTTGAAAATCTATCGCAAATGGGCACGGTCGTCTTAATTTCAGTCGCGCTATCCACAGCACTCTCATATGTGCTATCAAAGAACATTACAAATCCACTTAGCGACATTGTAGAGGCGTCGAGTAAAATTGCCAGTGGCGATTTCGATATTGATATTAGTGTTCGTGGGCATGATGAGCTCACTGATGTGGCAAGCTCAATCAATAGCATGAGCAAAGAGCTTAAAAAAGCAAGCCAATTTAAGGATGATATCATTTCAAATGTGTCCCATAACTTAAAGACACCCATCGCAGCAATTTTAACATATTGCGAACTTTTGCAAAGTTGTGAAATGGACGAGGCTAAAAAAAATGAATGTATTTCAATTATAAATTCTCGTGCGATTAACCTTGAAGAGATGGTGAAATCGCTTATTTTGTTGTCAAAAATTCAAACTGGCTCTGAACCTATTAATTATACAAAACTAAACTTATATGAGTTGATTTTAAATTGCCTTAAAGAGTTTAATATAATGTTTGAGAAAAAGCAAATTAGTGTTGATTTTAGTTTTGACAGCAAAGAGGTTTCTGTAATCTCTGACCACGAAAAGCTTCACACCATTTTGACAAATCTAATTTCCAATGCTGTGAATTACACAGATGTTGGTGGAAATGTAAATGTTTATCTCAGAGAGCTTGACACTGAAGTCGTTGTTGGCGTTGCGGACAGCGGAGAAGGAATAAGCGAGGAGGAACTACCACATATTTGGGAGCGCTTTTATAAGGCGACTGACAGTACATTAAACAAGGACAAGGGCACTGGGCTGGGGCTTGACATAGTGCGTAGACTATTTGGACTCATGAAATATAAATATGAGCTTAAAAGCGAAAAAGGCGTGGGTACAGAAATTCAATTTACTATTAAAAAAATATAGGCGGAGGATTTATGAGCGTTTTATTTAAGAATATAACTGTTGTTACAGTTGATGATGACCACAGCGTTATTAAAAATGCATATGTTGGAGTTCAAGGGCAAAAAATTCACTATATCGGGCAAGAGCTGCCAACAGAAACATATGACGAAGTGATTGATGGCACACATAAGGTACTTATGCCGTCGCTATACAGCGCACATTCGCATATTGGACTGACCTTATTGCGTGGATATGCTGATGAGCAAAATCTTCAAGATTGGCTTGAAAACAGCATCTGGCCAATTGAGAATATAATGACTGAAGAAATGGTGCGTGTGTCCACCAGTGTCGGAATTGCCGAGTGTATTGCAGGAGGCATACTCTCCTGTACTGATATGTATTTTCACCAAGGTGAGCACGCACAGCTTTGCCTTGACATTGGTGTCATGGCAAATTTCACAAATGGGATTTTAACCTTCGATGAGCAATATGACCCGTCTAACGACCGTTCAATGAGAGAAATTAATTTTCTTTTGGAAAACTACCATGGCAAGGGTGACGGCAGACTAAAGGCGGATATATCGCTCCACGCTGTGTACACTTCGCCGCCTTCAGCTTGGGAATATGCTGTGGAGAAAGCAAAAAAACATAATCTTAATATGCATATTCATCTCTCGGAAACTGAATTTGAGCAACTGGAGTGCATTAAAAAGCATGGCAAAACCCCAACACAGATATTAAATGACTACAAAATTTTCGACCAAAGAGCAACAGCGGCTCACTGTGTATGGCTTTCAGGCGACGATATGGATATACTGGCAGAGAAGAATGTCACTGCGGCGCACTGCCCTTCCGCAAACTTAAAACTCGCAAGCGGTGTTATGCGTTTTGAGAAAATGAAAGAGCACAATGTGAGAATTGCACTCGCTCATGACAGCTCATGTGCGACAAATTCAAATGATATGTTTGGTGAGATGAAGCTAGCAGCTATGCTGCAAAAAGGAGTGAATAGAGACCCAAAACTACTTACCGCAAAAGAGGCTATCACAATGGCGACGAGAGCGGGCGCATATTCTCAAGGACGTGAGCATGAGAGCGGCATGATAAAAGAAGGTTTTGATGCAGATTTGATTGTTCTTGATTTTGACAAGGCACATCTCCTCCCCTGCTATGATTATCACTCAAGCATTGTATATTCTGCAAAGCCTTCTGATGTTTGGTTTTCGATGTGTAAGGGCAAAACACTTTACAAGGCTGGCGAGTATAAAACGCTAGATATTGAGCGTGTTAAACACGACATGAGAGCACTTTCCAAAACACTTGAAAAATAATATGTAGTATTGTGTTAATTTACAAAAAATTCATTATTTTAATATACCGATGTGATAAAATATTTCAGTATGCAAAATGAGAATAATAAAGGGGTAAACTCCCCACGAAACGGAGAAATTATGCAAAATAACTTCAGAACATTTGAAACCACATTTACAGGACGCCCATTTGTCGTTGAAATCGGCAAAATGGCAAACCTTGCAAACGGCTCATGCCTTGTTCGCTTTGGTGATACAGCGGTGCTGTGTACTGCGACAATGAGCGCAAAACCAAGAGATGGCATTGACTTCTTCCCTCTTTCAGTTGACTTTGAGGAGAAGCTATATGCTGTTGGTAAAATTCCCGGCTCTTTCATGAAAAGAGAAGGACGCCCAAGTGAAAAAGCTGTCCTTGCAAGTCGTGTAATCGACCGACCAATTCGCCCACTCTTCCCGAAAGATATGAGAAACGATGTTGTTGTAAACTGTCTTGTACTATCGGTTGATCAAGATAACTCACCTGAAATTGCTGCAATGTGCGGTGCATCAATTGCAATCGCTATTTCTGATATCCCATGGAATGGCCCTGTTGCAGGTATCTCAGTTGGACTTTGTGACGGTGAAATCGTCCTAAACCCAACATTTGCACAAAGAGAGAGCTCACAAATGGCTCTAACTGTTGCTTCAATTGAGAAAAAAGTTGCGATGATTGAGGCTGGTGCTAGCGAAGTACCTGATGATATCATGTACAATGCAATTATGGCGGCACATGAAGAGAATACAAAAATGGTTTCTTTCATAAATGAAATTTCGGCTGCTGTTGGCAAGAAAAAAGTTGAATTTGAAAGCAAAGCATTTGATGCAGCACTATTAGATAAAATCAAGGCTTTCTGCCATGATGATGTGAAAGCGGCGCTACAAAATAAAGATAAAAGCGAAAAGAATGAAATGCTTAAAGTCATTGAGGACAAGGTTGTCGCTCATTTTGAGGGTGAAATCGAAAACATCGGAAGCCTTGTTGGCGAAGCATTATATCTCACACAAAAATATATTGTTCGTGCAATGCTAAAAAACGGCGAGCGTGTTGACGGGCGTGGACTTCTAGAACTTCGTGAACTCACTTCAGAAGTTGGTATTCTTCCAAGAACTCATGGCTCTGGACTGTTCTCACGTGGAACAACTCAGGTTCTAACTGTTGCTACACTAGGTCAATTAAGAGAGTCACAGCTACTTGACGGAATTGACCCTGAAGAGCACAAAAGATATATGCACCACTACAACTTCCCCTCATATTCTGTTGGTGAAGCAAGACCTAATCGTGGTGCAGGTCGTCGTGAAATTGGACATGGTGCTCTTGCAGAGCGTGCAC
>CAYJIE010000109.1:2499-6616 GCA_964370145.1 uncultured Oscillospiraceae bacterium | reverse complement strand
GCCACAAGCCCTTCACGCACATCTTCACCCGAGAGATTTTTATCCGCCTCTTTTAGGAAATTTTTCTTTCTTGCATAGTCATTGATGACCCTTGTCAACGCATTCTTAAAACCGACTTCATGCATTCCGCCCTCTGTCGTTTTAATATTATTAGCAAAGCTGGAAATCATCTCATCATATCTATCATTATATTGCAGGGCAATCTCCGCATAGCTTGTGTCTTTTGTGCCTGAAATATAGATAACATTATCATGAATTGGCTCTTTGTTTTTATTGATATGTTCAACGAATGAGCGGATACCGCCCTCAAAATGATATATCTTCTCTTTTGTGTTTTCGCTGTCACGCAAATCACGAAGCGTGATGTGCAAACCTGCATTAAGGAAAGACTGCTCACGAAGTCTTGCTTTTAAGATGTCAAAATCATAGACAACATCATCAAATATCGTATCATCAGCCTTAAATCTGATGGTTGTACCTGTCTTTTCTGTGTCTCCGATGATTTCCATTTTCTGTGTAACATCACCACGTTCAAACTTCATGGTGTGAATTTTTCCCTCATTGTGAACTTCAACACTCATCCACTCAGAAAGTGCGTTAACAACAGATGAGCCTACACCGTGTAGACCGCCCGAAACAGCATATCCCTCACCGCCGAATTTACCGCCGGCATGGAGGACGGTGAAAACGACCTCCAAAGTTGAGATACCCATTTTCGGGTGAATACCAGTCGGTATTCCTCGCCCGTCGTCTCGCACTTCAATTATATTATTCTCTTGGATTTCCACAACGATATGTTTACAATACCCTGCCAATGCCTCATCGACGCTGTTGTCAACAATCTCATACACAAGATGGTGAAGTCCCCTTGAACTCGTCGAACCAATATACATACCTGGGCGTTTTCTCACCGCCTCAAGCCCCTCAAGAACTTGAATTTGATTCTCATCATATGTCGCATCGACTTTGATATTTAGCTCATCGTCTGAAAATGCCGCCTCATTATCAATATTATTATTCTCTGTCATAGCCATGTTTTCTGTATCCTTTCTAAACTCATTGCTTTCCTACTTTTAAGTACCCTAGTCCCAATCGGACTTGTATATATTCTGTGACTTCCATTTTCCAAAGTCACAATAAAACTCTTTGGAAGAAGTTGCGGTGAAATCGCTGTAATTTCGCTCTGCTCCTCACCGAATCTCAAAAACTGTGCCGTGTCCTCTGAAGTCGTGCTATCTAAATCAAAAATCCCTATAATATCGCTGTCTCTCACGACAACGGTGTCACCAAGATGCACATACATTCATTTCACCTCTTTGCCATCTTCGATTTTGTGAGTTCTCCCTCTTATATTAAGACAAGTCGTAATTATAACTTGCTTATCGAGCAAATTTTTCTTCACATAGAGCTGACGGTTTTTGTCTAGCTCACTCATAAAATCATCAAGTAAAATTACGGGAAATTCGCCAATACTCTCTTTTACAATTTCACTTTCGGAGAGTTTCATTGAAAGAACAATGCTCCTCTGTTGGCCTTGCGATGCATATAGTCTTGCGCTTTTTCCGTTTAAGTTTATATTAATATCATCACGGTGCGGGCCAATTAGTGAATATTCACATTGTATTTCCTCCTGTGTTCTCTGCATAATTTCATATGCTAGCACATTTCTTATTTCCTCTTGGCTTGCTCCCTCAAGGCAAAATTCATCAAAAAAGCTATATGTGAAGCTGAGCTTTTCCGCTCCCTTTGTCAAACTCAAATGATGTTCCATCGCTTTTTCGGAAAGATTTTTAACATAGCTACCACGCATAAAAATTAAATATGCACCGAGCTTTGCAAGTCTATCATTCCAAACATCCAAATTTTCAGCGGTGAATTTTCTTTTTTTAAGAAGATAATTTTTTTGGCTGACAACTTTTGTATACTCCGCTAAAATATTTTGATATTTCGGCTTTAGCTGTGAGATTGCAATGTCTAAAAATTTGCGCCTCTCCTCCGGTGAGCCTTTAACTAATTCTAAATGCTCGGGTATGAAAAGTGTCACACAAAATTTTGTTGAAAGCTCACTGTTCTTTTTAATCTCAATCCCATTATATGAAATTTCCTTTTTTCTCTCGCCGGAAAATTTCAATTTTAATATAGATTCCTCTTCATATGCACTGTAATTCATTTCAACTTGTGCCATCTCATTGTCAAAGCGAATGAAATTTTTCTCTTTACCACTTCTAAAACTCTTTGCACATGACAAAATATAAATAGCTTCGAGTAAATTTGTCTTTCCCTGCGCATTTTTACCCGTTATTATATTCATATTGTCATTAAAGAAAATTTCTTCATCAATATAATTTCTGAAGTTTTTGAGTTTAATCGACTTTATAATCATACTTCACCGACAAATTTTACAATACAAGAATCCGCTCCCTCAAGCATAAGCTCCACTATATCACCATCACGCAATTTTTTTCCACGCATTGTGCAAATCTCACCATTCACTTTTACAAGTTCATCTGCGATAAAAAGTTTTGCTTCGCCACCACTCATAACTAAATTTGCAAATTTCAAAAATGAGTCAAGTTTAATAAAATCAGTTTTTATTTCCACAATATTGTGCATAACTCACCTAATTTCCTTTAATTCTTACTGGGAGCACCAGACAGAGTAAATTCTCTTTTTCCACCGGACGAATTACAAGCGGAGAGAGATTGCCCATTAAATCCAAAGTCACTTCACTTGAATTAATATTCTTAAATGCATCAAGCAAAAGCTTATTATTAAAACCGATTTCTAAATCCTCGCCTTCACTTTCAACCGCAATACTCTCAAGAAGTCTTCCTAGAGGTGTCCTGCAATTGACTTCAATTTTATCCTTTGTGAGTTTGAGTTTAACAGGGCTATGTTGTTTATCATTGATAAGAAGTGACACACGATCAAGACAATCAAGAATTGTCTTTGTATTTGCTTTGCATTTATAAACATTTGTCTTTGGAATTGCCTTAAGATAATCCATAAATTCGCCTTCAATGAGCCTTGCAACGAAAATTAAATTTTTTGTTTCAAATGTCACCGTCGTTCGACCTGTATATATATGAACTAGCTCTTCACTGTCATTTATAATTCTTGAAAATTCAGATAAATTTTTTCCCGAAACAATAAATTTACGATGATTTGCGAGAGCTGACAGCACATCAAGTCTTTTTGCGAGCCTAAAACCATCAGTTCCAACAACTTCAAGCACATCTTCATTGATATTAAACAGACAGCCTGTGTGTACTGGTTTACTCTCATTTGCAGACACTGCATATACAGTTTCGCTGATGATACTTTTCAAAAGGTTTTGTGAAATTGCAAAGGCGAACTCTCCCCTCTCGACAACTACATCAGGATAGTCCTCTGAGGACATGACAGAAATATCAAACTCAATTACATCAATTGACATCGTAATTTTGCCATCTTCTTTTTCAATCAAAAGCTCACCTGATGGCATTTTTCTTATAATATCGCAGAAAGTTGACGCATTTACAACAAAGTCGCCTTCTTCTTCAATCGTTGCAGGAATTATACACTCAATTGCTGTTTCTAAATCATATCCCGTGATTTTAATCTTATCTAAACCAATGCTCTTAATATAAAGCCCCTCTAAGACAGGAAGAGTTGACCTTTGAGCAACCGCACGACTGGCATATCCGATTGCCTCATTTAATATAGAGCGGTCACATTTGATTTTCATATATTCTCTCCGTTCAAGTTTTTCATTTTTTAAGTTTTAACTTTGTTTTTTAATTTGTTTTTTTAAGAACAAAGTTTTTTAAATAAATAATATATTTAAATAGAAGTAGTAGTAGGGTCTGTGGAAACAGGGTAAAACTCCCAGACATGTTCTTACAACTACTTTTTTTCCAATAAAAAACAATATAACTTTGTGCAAACAGTATGGGTAAAACTATTTAATAAGTCATTTTTTGCAAAAATTGTTAATAATTGCAATGTTAATAATGTTAATTATGTGGAAAAAACTGATTAAAAAATATTGTAAAATAAATTAATGCCTTGTATTTTTTAATATTTCATCAAATTCAGCTTTTAGCTCCGGCTTCTTCTCAAGCTCCGCCTCCACCTT
>CAYJIE010000109.1:0-2399 GCA_964370145.1 uncultured Oscillospiraceae bacterium | reverse complement strand
CGTTTTAGTCTAAATGCAATATATTCATTTATATCGTTTGGAATATCCAAATCCATATTTTCTGATTTTTTCTTGATGATTGCCATTCTTGTTTCTAGGTCAGGTGTCTCAACTTTTGCAGTCAGCCCCCATTCAAATCTGGTGCGGAGTCTATCGTCAAGTGTCCGCATATCCTTTGGTGGTTTATCACTGGTCAAAACAATTTGCTTTTTTGATTCAAACAAAGTGTTAAAAGTGTGGAAAAATTCCTCCTGTGTGCTCTCTTTACCTGCAATGAACTGAATATCATCAATTAACAAGCAGTCAAGAAAACGGTATTTCTCACGAAATTGCTGCATCGCAGAAGAGCCAAGCCTAATATTTTCAATTAGCTCATTTGTAAATTCTTCGCCTTTTATATATTTAACCTTTGCTCTTGAATTTTTTCTCATGAGCGCAGTTTTAATCGCATATAAAAGATGGGTTTTGCCAAGTCCGCTCTCACCGTATATAAATAGCGGATTAAAGCCATCACCTGTTCCGTTTGTAACGGACACACAGGCTGCGTGAACGAATTTATTTGAATTACCGATAATGAAATTTTCAAATGTAAAAGCTGAGAAATTTGTTCCATCATCGATATCTTCTAAGATGCTGTCATCATCCGATTCCTCTGCGAGTTTTAGCTTTCTCTCCTCTTCCTCTTGACTTATTATCACAATGTCCACAGAAAATCCAAGATAACTCTCAAGATAAGCGCTAATTGTGGAGAGATGTTTTGTCACAAGAATATGCTTAATAAAATCATTATAAACATTAAAAACAGCTCGTTGTGAGTCAAGTGAAACAGGCATCATCGGCTTAAACCATGTTTCAAAAACAGTTTCACTGTAATTCTCTGCGAGCTTAGCTAATATTTTATCCCAAATATCCGAAAAATTAATATTAAAACCCCCTTAAATCCCCAAAAAATATATATCAATTAATTCTTTGCATACCATTATATAGTATATCACAAATAAGTGATTTTTTCAAGGAAAATAACTGATTATTTCTAAGTTTTTGCAGTTATTTTTTTTATTTTTAAATTTTTTATGAATTTCGTTTTTTTAGTTGTAATCAACGAATATATGTGCTATAATTTTGATAAATAATTTTAACTGAGGTGCATGATGAAAAAAGGTGATGTTAAAAGAAATGAGATCTTAAAATTCGTTGAAGTGTTCAGTAATGAGAACGGATATCCGCCTTCTGTTCGTGAGATTTGTGCCGGTGTTTCCCTAAAAAGCCCTTCGACAGTTTTTGGACATTTGAGAATTCTTGCTGATGAAGGAAAGCTTAAATATGAGGAGGGCCGCAAGAGAGCGATTTCTGTTGCGGACAGCCCAAAAGCATTTCTTATGAATAAAAGTCATGCTGTGCCGCTCTTGGGAAGAGTAACTGCGGGTGAGCCAATTTTGGCAGTTGAAGAAGCGACTGACTTTGTGCCATATGCGGCGGCGAAGAGTCTTGAGTTGTTTGCGCTTAAAATTGTCGGCGAGAGCATGAAAAATGCAGGAATACTTGATAATGATATAATTGTAGTTGAGCGTGCTTCAACAGCGGCTAATGGTGATATCGTGGTCGCACTGTTAGATGATGATGCGACTGTAAAGCGTTTCTATAAGGAAAAAGGGCATTTTAGACTGCAACCTGAAAATGATGCATTCGAGCCGATTATCGTTAAGAAACTCTCGCTTTTAGGAAAAGTAATTGGGTTAATAAGAGAGTATTGATTACTTGCGCGGAGAGAGTGTTCTCTCCGCTTTTTGTTTGTTTTTTTATTTATTGTAGACGATGGTGAGTGAAGCCGTTGGTAGTTTTCTTTTTGTGTAGCCATTGGTGCATAAAGACATTAGCTTTCATTTCTTGCCTTACTTTTTTTGGCCGTCAAAAAAAGTAACAAAAAAACTCGTCGCTAAAAATGCGACATTACGTCTCACACAAAATCACGCAGTATTTGGACTGCTCATTTTGTGTTACTCGCAAAAAAGAAGCCGGTCGCACACTTCGCTTTGCTCCCACAGGTCTTTTTTTTGCTAATCGGCATTGACGTTTGGGCGGGGATTTTGTTGACATTGGTGGGGTAAGCCGTTGATTTTCTTTTATTTAACAATCTGTGAGTAATACAATCAACTTTTTCATGTAACAATTGGTGAGTAAATGCATTAATTTTCCGTTTCTGTAACCATTGATTTCCAAACCACAAAAGCGTTTATCTCTCTAGCAAAAAGGAGACCTTTGCGAACAAAGGCAAGCCCTTGCCGTGTGAGTGGCTCTCTTTTTGCGGAAGAAAAACACGAAAGAGCCTGCTCCTCTTTCGTGATTTGAAACATATCCCCTTGCCGCGATTTCGTGCGGCGAGTTTTTTTGTTACTTTT
>CAYJIE010000108.1:0-6756 GCA_964370145.1 uncultured Oscillospiraceae bacterium | reverse complement strand
TATTGATGAAGAAAAAGATATTAGTACTTGCCGCTTTGATTTTAGCGCTGGTTTTTTCTGCGTGTTCTGCGGATAGTGGGAGTGAGGATAACACTAAGCCAAGTGAAGTTGTGACGGATGATCAAGATAAGGAAAATGACGAAAATTTAAGCGGAGACGGCGACACTGAAGATGTAGACATTGAGCCTGATGACGGCGATAATGATGCTGACAACGACAGTGATAGTGACAGCGATGCTGACAACGACAGTGATAGTGATAAGTATGACCCCGAATCAGACCCTGAAAGGGAGCTGAAAGAGTCGAAGTTCATTTTTGCGATGGACACGGTTGTAACGGTTGATGTGTACGGTAAGGATAGGCTTGCGGCAGTGACGGAGATTGAGCAGAGAATATATGAACTTGAGTCACTGTTCTCGAAAACCGTTGTCGGCAGTGATATTGACAAGCTTAACAATGCAGATGGTGAGCCAGTGGAAGTCAGTGAAGACACCATGGATTTATTTATTAAAAACAGCGAGCTTTTTCACAAATTAGGCGGTGCATATGACCCGACGATTGAGCCGCTTGTGACTTTGTGGGGAATTGGCAGTGGAGCGACAATGCCACCTACTGAAGAGGATATTGAGAGCTTACTACCGCTGGTTAGTAGCGCAAATATAAAACTGTCAGAGAACACAATTACATTAGAAAACGGTGCAAGGATTGACCTTGGAGCGATCGCAAAGGGATACACCTCAGATGTGATTTTCGAGATCTTGGAGAAATATGACGTTGCATCAGCGCTGTTTAGTCTTGGTGGAAATGTCGGTGCATATGGAATTAAGGCGAATGGCAATTTGTACAATATCGGCGTGCGTGATCCACTCGGAGATGCGGCAGCTTTCGTGGCAACCATTGGGCTAAAAGATGCTTTTATGGTGAGCTCAGGTGATTATGAACGTTATTATGAATATGAGGGAATACGATATCATCATATAATTGACCCGAAAACGGGATATCCATCACGAAGTGACTTGCAAGCTGTGACTATAATTACAAATGACGGGACATATGCAGATGCGCTCTCGACTGCGCTTTTCGTACTGGGATATGATGCGTCGATGGAACTATATAATGAGCACAGAGATTTTGAAGCGATTTTCATTACTCAAGATGATGTTATGAAAGTTACAGATGGTCTTAAGGATGTTATAAATTTTGTTGGAAATGGTGTTTTGACCTATGAGGACGTGAGGCGAACTGGCAAAGTTAACATAAAGAGGGTTACGTTGATTGGAATTTTGATTTCAATGGCACTCATCCTATCAATAGTGGAGCGCATGATTCCGCTTGAGGCAATCACAATTCCCGGTGTAAAGCTCGGACTCGCCAATATTGTGACACTCTTCGCGCTTTTTTATTTAGATGTGCCCTCCGCTGTCACAATTGTTATAATAAGAACATTTCTAGCGGCAGTTTTCATGGGTTCAATAACAAATCTTGCTTTTTCAATGACAGGCGGGCTGCTAGCTTTTGCCGCAATGAAAGTTGCGTTGTTTTTCTATCCAAAAATTCTCTCGTTATATAGTGTGAGTGTGGTAGGAGCTGTTTTTCACAGTATCGGGCAGATAATCGGTGCGATGATTGTGATGAAGACGACAAATGTAATTGGGTATCTGCCTGTTCTTTTGGTTGCGTCAGTCGTCTCTGGATTTATCATTGGCGTTGTTTTCGACCTTTTAACAAAAAAGCTTGCGAATATTAAGGAAATTCAAAAATTTTTCAAAGAAGCACAAATAAGACAGTAGAGTTAAAGCGCCCAAATGGGCGCTTTAAAAAATTTGTGGATATTATGTGCATATTAACAATATTGTAATATTTATATGATATACTAATGGTTAGTTGATATCGAGAAATTGGGCGATTTTAGCGGTTTATTTATGAAATATGAGGTTAAATAGTGATAAAAAAGAAAAAACAAGTAAGCAGAACGAAATTCTTGTTTGGGCAATTTTTATATAGCTTGCGACATGGCAAAAACAATAAAAACGGCAGAAATAAGGCATATCTAGCTTTGCTTGCAATGAGTATGACAGCAATTACATTGTTTGTAAATTACGATACTGTAGTGGTTTCTTATGGCGATGAAATTGTGATGTTCCAAACATTTGAGAATGATCCATATGAGATTGCAAAAAAGAGTAAATTTGAGATTTCAGAAGAAGATGAGATAATTTCACATATTGACAATGGAATTGTATATGTTGAAATAGCGCCGTTAATGGCAATTAATGTTCAGTCGGACGGCGAGACAAAAACCATCAGTATGACGAGGGGAACAGTGGGCGATGCCCTTGAAATTGGCGGCATTGAATATAGTTCAGGCGATATATTAAGTCATTCATTATCGGCAGAGCTTGAAGATGACATGGAAATCGTCGTGCAAAGGGTAAGTTATGAAACTGTGGAGTATAGCGAATCAATTCCAAGAGAAACAGTAACTGTAAAGACGGATAGCTTGCCACTTGGGACAGAGCTTGAAAGTGAAGTCGGTGAAGATGGATTAATGATAACCGTTTTACAAAAGAAGTATCTTGATGGTGAATTTGTCGAAGAGAAACTCATTGAAGCGACAGTGGTGAAAGAGCCTGTGGACAGTGTTGTAGAGGTTGGTACCGCACCGATTGAAATACGTCCCACTGAGGAATATGTTCCGGTTGAAGTTGACATTGAAACACTGTCTTATAGCGAGGCGATTCTAATGGAGGCAACTGCCTATACCTTTGGAAGCTCGGGTAGCTGGGGCGATGTTACGGCGACCGGTAAAGAAGTGAAAGTGGGATATGTGGCTGTTGACCCTAAGGTTATACCACTTGGAACAGAACTATATATCACATTTCCCGACGGAAGTGCTTGTTATGGATTTGCAACAGCACAGGACACAGGTGGTGCGATAAAAGGGAATAAGATTGATTTATTTTTTAACACGAGCGAAGAGTGTTTTGCATTTGGTCGAAGAGATGTAATGGTATATGTACTTGATTAAATTATAAGAAACGGAGAATTATTATGGCGAGTGCCAAGAGAAAGCAAACAGTAGTTGAAGAAGTTATAAACGGTGTCACCCACGGACTTGGTGCAGTTGCATCTATCGTCGGCTTAATATTTTTACTGATTGTGGCAATTTCAGAAGACGATGCGTTGAAAATTTTCTGCGCAATTGTGTATGGTAGTAGCATGATTGCCTTATATTTGGCATCGACTCTCTACCACTCAATTCCAATGGAAAAAGTCAAAGAGGTGCTTCGTCGAATTGACATCTGTGCAATTTTCCTTTTGATTGCAGGGACATATACCCCATTTGTGTTGATTTCACTGGGCGGAGCGTTGGGGAATACATTGTTTTTTGTGGTTTGGGGACTTGCGATAGGTGGAATTGTGCTGAATATATGGTATATTAAGAGTTTTGAGCGTTGGTCTTTTATCTATTATTTAGCGCTCGGTTGGATTTGTGTGTTTGCGATTAAGCCAATGCTTGAAACCATGTCATTTACTGGGCTGTCACTGCTGTTTATCGGTGGTGTGCTATATAGCGTAGGCGTTGTGTTTCTGAAATCACAGAAAAAATTCATGCACATGATATGGCATTTCTTTGTAATCGGCGGCAGTGCTTGTCACTACTTCGCTATTTTATATTTTGTAATGTAAAAATCATTAGTTTAATAATTTTGCACAACGAGAAGGCTCTCTTCTCGTTGTGCAAGAATTAGTTAATTATCTTTATTGTGGTATTCGCGAATAAGCTTGACAAGTTCCTCTTGCCTATCTTTAATATCACTGATCTGACAGCGAATTAAATCTTTGGTCTTGTCATCAACATTTTGCATATCAATGAGTTTTTCACAGCCTTCAAGAGCCATAGTCTCGCCGTAGTGTGCGGTTTTGAGGAGCTCTGCGGCACCATGACCGTCAACTCCTTTAGCAGCGTAGCTAATGCTTGCCATCACACCCGGTATTCCACTACCGTATTTTGGCTCACCTCCGAGTTCGCTAACTCTCTCAGCAAGCTCGCCAACTTCGGCGACATAGCTGTTTTTGTACTCTTTGAAGAGTTCACGCAATTTGTGGTCATTCGTGTCTTCCGCATAGCGTTGGTAGTTCTCGATGCCCATCTCACAACCTCTAAGCAGATTGTTGAGTTCTTTAATTGCTTCTTTGCTCATGTAATCCTCCGATATTGTAATTATTTCAATTCTATTTTTCGCAAAATTAAAAAATTTATGCAAAAGGATATGGTCAAAATATGGATATTGTAAAAATGCTCACCAAAGAATTTAATTTAGAGACACATTTCGCAGAGAATATAATAAAATTGATTGATGAGGATAACACGATCCCTTTTATCGCAAGATATCGTAAGGAGCAAACAGGTGGAGTTGATGATCAAGTTTTGCGTGAATTTTCAGAGCGTTTGACATATCTAAGAAATCTTGAAAAGAGGAAAGCTGAAATTTCAGCTTCAATTGAGGAGCAGGGGAAACTCACAGAGGAAATCACAAAAGCACTTTTGCAAGCTATAACGCTTGCACAGGTGGAGGATATATATTTACCATATAAGAAAAAGCGCTCAACGAGGGGCTCGATTGCCCGTGAGCGTGGACTTGAGCCACTTGCACAGTTCATCATGCAAGCAGATAAAAATGCAAATGTGCATGATGAGGCTGAAAGTTATATTGATGAAGAAAAAGGCGTGCCAACTCGTGAAGATGCTATTCAAGGCGCACTTGATATCATCGCTGAGGATTTGTCAACAGATGCTGTTTTAAGGTCGAGAATGCGTGCTAGAATGCAGAACACGGCGATTGTTAGGACGAGTGCAAAGGGCGAGCTTGACAGTGTTTACAGCATGTATAATGACTATCAAGAGGCGGCGAAGAAAATCCCAAGTCATAGAGTGCTTGCGATTAATCGCGGTGAAAATGAGGACATGCTTAAGGTGGCAATTGATGTGGAGGAAGATGTTTTCCTTGGTATGATTGCAACTCATATTGATTTGCAAAGCCTTGGGCAGAAAGACTTAATCACGCAAGCTTGTGCTGACTCATATAAGAGATTGCTGTTTCCATCGCTAGAGAGGGAACTACGCTCCGAGCTCACAACAAAAGCGAGCGAAATTGCAATAAAGAATTTTTCGGAGAATTTGAAAAACCTACTGATGCAACCGCCTGTAAAAGGTGTGGTCACGCTGGGTTTAGACCCTGCATATAGAACCGGCTGTAAAATTGCGGTTGTGGATGAGACCTCAAAAGTGCTTGCCACAACTGTGGTATATCCAACGCCGCCGCAAAGCAAGGTGGTAGAGGCGAAAGCGGTGCTAACAAAATTGATTAAGACACATAATGTAACGGTTATTGCAATTGGAAACGGCACTGCGTCAAGAGAGAGCGAGGCATTTGTCGCAGAGCTAATTAAAGATTTCTCAAATGTATCGTATATGATTGTCAGTGAGAGTGGCGCATCGGTATATTCAGCGTCAAAGCTTGCGGCGGAAGAGTTCCCTGAATTTGATGTTTCACTTCGTTCAGCAGTGTCAATTGCAAGACGTTTGCAAGACCCACTAGCAGAGCTTGTTAAAATTGATCCAAAAGCAATCGGGGTCGGACAATATCAACATGATATGCCGCCAGCTAGGTTATCACAAGCACTAGGCGGCGTTGTCGAAGACTGCGTTAACAGTGTTGGTGTTGATGTGAACACAGCGTCACATTCGCTTCTGTCATATATCTCGGGAATTAGTGCAACTTTAGCGAAGAATATTGTGGTTTACAGAGAGGAAAACGGAAAGTTCAAGGAGAGAAAACAACTTCTTAAAGTAGCTAAGCTAGGCAAAAAGGCATATGAGCAATGCGCGGGCTTTTTAAGGATTTCCGAGCCCGTGAACTATCTTGACAACACAGGAGTTCATCCTGAGTCATATCAAGCTTGCGAAAAGCTTCTTGAAATTTGTAAGGTGAAAAAAGATGACTTGAAAAGCGGCTCATATGCGGCGCTTGACAATGTTGCAGCAACGATGGGGACATCGGCACTTGCAAGGGAAATCGGAGTTGGTGAGCCGACTTTGCTTGATATAATTTCGGAGCTAAAAAAACCGGGACGTGACCCAAGAGATGAGCTAGAAGCACCACTTCTAAGGCAGGATATTTTAACGATGAAGGATCTTGTGCAAGGAATGGAGTTAATGGGAACGGTAAGAAATGTAATTGATTTTGGCGCATTTGTGGACATCGGAGTTCATGAAGATGGGCTTGTGCATATATCACAGCTCTCAGATAGCTATGTGAAACATCCGTCAGCAGTTGTAAAAGTCGGAGATGTTGTGAAAGTGCGAGTGCTTGAAGTTGACACAAAGAGAAAACGCATATCACTGACCATGAAAAAAAGCAAGTAATTAGTGAAAAGGGGACTTTACATGAGAAACAGAGTCAATAAACTGATTTGCACTTTTTTGGTTTTTATGGCATTGCCAATCACGTCACTAGCATCTATTTATGAGGCAGAACCTTATGATATTTACAGGAATAATACACTTACGGTAAGTGGCGAAGGCGCATTGGAGATATTGAAGCTTAAAGTTTCGGAGATCGAAGCACTTGAGAGTATTACTGCGACATATTCTGTGCGCAGTAGTGAGGATATGAGTGCGGATATCAGCTATACCGGAGTTGCGTTGAGTACATTGCTAGAGCTCACCGGAATTAAGGAAGACGCCGCGGT
>CAYJIE010000107.1:0-6848 GCA_964370145.1 uncultured Oscillospiraceae bacterium | reverse complement strand
GGGAGTCGTGGACAAATACAGCCTGAACTGTTTGATACTCACAAACTCTTACACAAAAATGCCATCATTTTTATTTGCTTATATGCAATACGATTTTTATGATTGGCATAGAGTGTTTGGGCAAGTGAGACTTAATGTCAGATAGTGTGGACTTACCATACTCAACAAGGTTTTGGTAAGTCCACATCAGTGTGATATTAAGAGTGTAAAATAGAAAACAACTTGCACCTACAGCACAGATGAACTATCACAATTTGCATAATCAGTAAAACTTGCCAACTAAAACTAAAAACAATATCAAAGGAGAAAGTATGAGCGACAAAATATCATTTATGGAATTTATCCGATTGACAAGAGAGTTAAAGCGACTTATTGATGCAGATTTCATAACAAAAGATACCGCAACGGCGACAATGCAAAGAGTTGCACTTAATAATAACTTAATGCCCATATATCTGTGGTAATCTTTGTTGCTATTGGATATAGCTTTTGAACTGTCTTTGTGGTAATGTTGTACTTGCAAAATAATGCTGAAAGGAGGAGAAGATGAGCAATATTAGCGGAACAAGTGCGTTAAGAGAAATTGTATACATACCTGCGCATAAAGAAGTTGAGAATAAAATCCGAGTAGCAGGATATGCGAGGGTAAGCACAAACTCAGAGGAACAACAGGACTCATTCATATCTCAAGTATCACACTATACAAGACTTATTGAAAATGAGCCATCATATGAATTAGTTGAGATATATGCAGACGAAGGCATCTCGGGAGTTGCAACTGAAAAAAGAACTGAGTTCTTGAGAATGATGGAAGATGCACGAAATGGTAAAATCGATAAAATCATCACCAAGTCACTAAGTCGATTTTCGAGAAATTCAATTGACGCAGTGACAGCGTTGAGGGAGCTTAAAGCACTGGGTGTATCGGTCACATTCGAGCAAGAGGGAATGAGCACTGAAAAACTATCAAGTGAAAACTTGCTGACGATATATTCAGCACTCGCAGAGCAAGAATCACGCAGTATATCTGAAAACTGCAAAAAGAGCATAAGGGCAAGAATGTCCAAAGGAGAATATATGCCATCCGAACCTCCTTATGGCTACCGAATTGAAAACAAGCAACTCATCATTTATGAGCCGGAGGCTACTGTCATCAGGCGAATATTCAAGGAATATCTAAGTGATTACGGAAAGGTGCTTATTGCCAAGGGCTTAAATGAGGACAACATTCCGAGAAAAAACGGTGAAATTAACTGGCAACCAAATGTTATTCACTACATACTAAGCAATGAACGATATGTTGGAGATATGCTTATGCAAAAGACGATGCGAGAAGACTCTCCACCGTATAAAAAAGTCCCAAACAGAGGTGCAGTTACACAGTATTATATTACGAACACGCATGAGCCGATTGTAAGTAGACTGGAATTTGAGATAGTCAAGCTCATGCTAAATAAGTATAAACAAGCAGTAAAAAATGAGCAGAGAACATGGGCGCTTAGCAAAAAGATTAAATGTAGTGACTGCAACAGCACTTACAGAAGAAAGACCGTGAGAGCGCTCCCGTACTGGATGTGCTATACAAGGTCACAGGGCATTAATAAGTGTAGTGGGGTACAGCTATCTGAGACTGCAATCTTCACTGCCTTTATCCAAATGTACAATAAGCTCAAGCAAAACTACAAAGCAATTCTCCTCCCGATGATGCAACAATTAGAGAGATTAGAGGATATGCAGTACAAAAACAATGAGAAGCTAAAAGACATAAATGTACAAATAGCTGAGTTATCGGAGCAAAATCATGCAATGTCCAAACTTATGTCGAGTGGTGTGTTGGATCGTGGGTTATTTATATCAAAAACAGACGAGCTAAACTGTAAAATCCAAAAACTAAAAAAGTCTAAAGCTCTTATGCTTAGAAACCGCAACAATAATGAGTTGTTCGAGAATACCGAACAACTCATTGAATTTTTAAGTGAAAGCACAGAGTATATAACAGAGATGGACGCAGAACTCTTCGATGATCTCATTGAAAAAATAACTGTAAAAGATGAGAACACACTAAACTTCCACCTGATAAACGGATTAGTGCTTACAGAAAGGATAAAATCGTGATACAAAATCGCACCATACCTTATGGGTATGTAAGAGAGATGGGTGAATTAAAAACACACCCGACAGAAAGTGAAGTAATTCGAGAGATTTACCGAAAATATGCAGACGGTGACTCTTACAAAAAAATAGCGGACTCACTTACAGAGCGAAATGTTCAATATCTCGAAAACAAGTCTATCTGGAACAAGAATATGATAGCAAGAATATTGCAAAACCAAAAATATCTTGGCACTGAAGGTTATCCCCAAATTATAACAGAGCATATAAAATCGAAGTCAACTTTGGCACAAAAGCCATATACCCATACAATGAACAAGGCGATAAAGGCGTTAAAGCCCCTCATGATATGTGGTGTGTGCGGTGGAAAAATCCAAAGAAAACTAAAGACTGGTTATAAGGAGCGATGGCGATGTGAAAACGACTTAAAGCACATATCTGTAAACTTGACTGATGTGTATTTAGAAAACTTACTTATAGCGTTTATCAAAGCAAAACTACAAGGATACAAGTTTGCTAAGAGCACTGTACCGAAACCTAACATAGAAATCATCAGACTGCAAGAGAGAATTGAGCGACAGATCGAAATGCACGAGATAGATATAAACGAAGTGCAGATGAATATAACAAAACTTGCAGAGTTAAAGTACAGCGTACTGGAAAACACAACTCACCTCCTTGAGAAGTCACTCGCAAATTTGCTAAATGCCCCAAACGAAAATTTAGAGGAGCTAAAAAACATAGCCAAAGCAATCACATTAAGCCAAGCACAGATTATAAGCATTACAATGGTAGATATGGTAACATTGTAGAAAGGTGAGCTTTATGAGAGAAATAATCGTAATTCCGGCAACGATAGATAAAAGCATCTTCAACAATAAAAACAAGCTACTCAGAGTAGCATCATACAGTCGTGTGTCAACAAACTTTGAAGAACAGTTGTCGAGCTTTCATCTACAAAAATCGTACTATACCGACCTTATACTGCGGACAAAAGGGTGGGTATTGGCAGGAACTTACGCTGACGAGGGAATTTCCGGTGTCACGGAGGAAAAACGCCCCGACTTTCTCAAACTCATGAGGCATTGCCGTAAAGGTAAAATTGATCTAATAATAACCAAGTCAATAAGCAGGTTTTCAAGAAATATAATAATTACCATGAACAGAATACGAGAACTCAAAGCTCTCGGAATCGGGATTTATTTCGAAAAGGAAAACCTAAACACCTTAGAAGAAAACAGCGAATTTATAATAACACTGCTTGCTTCAATCGCCCAAGAAGAAAGTATGTCTCTAAGTAAGAATGTCCGAAAGGGCAAGCAAATGGCAATGCAAAACGGTGTTGTCTACTGGAACTACACGCAGATGTATGGATACAGAAAAGGTAGCGACGGCGAACCAGAAATAATCCCCGAACATGCCAAAGTGATCACGATGATATATAATTACTACTTAAGAGGGAAAAGTGACGACGGTATCGCTAAAACGCTAAACAAATCGGGTGTGCCGACTCCAAGCGGTGGGACAGTATGGAAATCCGCTTCCATAAAAAACATTCTAACATACGAGAGATACTGTGGAGATGTCATATTGCAAAAGACATTTGTATCTGACCCAATTTCAAAGAAAGTGAAAGTGAACAACGGAGAATTTCCTAAAATACATATTAAGAATAACCACACACCAATAGTATCGAGGGAAATTTACGAGAAAGCACAAGAAGAAAGAACGAGACGAAGTAGCAAGCGGAAAATTAGCAATCTCACTATGACGGAACAAGGCAAATATTCAAGTAAATATGCACTGAGTGAATTACTCCTCTGTGGAGACTGCCTGTCACATTATCGCAGAGCGGTATGGACAAAGCGGATAAGCAAAGAGAAACAGCCTGTGTGGCGTTGTATCAAACGACTTGACCATGGAAAGGAATACTGCACACATTCTGTAAGTGTAGACGAAGCGAGCTTACATACAGCGATTATGGAAGCAATAAATGCCAATCAATGCAGTCAAAATAACATTGTGCATCTTGTCACAAGTGAGGTGGGGCTGACTCTACGCAAAAACACCAAAGATGAGTTCGACATAGACGAAAAACGCTCAGAGCTCGAGCAACTTACTTCTGCCATAATGGAAATTGTAGCAAGTGGCAATGTGTATGAGAACATGGGGTTAATTAAACGCATGAATGAAAAGGCGGTGAAACTCCAAAGCCTAATTGAGGAATACAGTCAAAGCTTGGAGGCGTGTGAAATAAGTAACTCATTAGAAAAAATGGCACACCACTTGGCCACCGCCCCAACAAGCAACATAGAATATGACGATGTTCTTGTGAGGCAAACTATAAATGCAATAAAAGTGGAAAGTCAGAACAAGCTACGCATCTACTTTAAGAATGGTTTGGAGTATGAGCAGGAAATGGAAACTATGGTAAAGTCACGAAACGCATAAAAAGGAATATCAAGGCAGAGCACAGGCTCTGTTTTTTTATTATTAAAATTACAGAAAGAATAGGTAAAAAAACATGAAAATGCAAAATGAAATGAGAATTTTTGAAAATGAGCAATTTGGTAGTGTAAGAACGCTTACAGAAGAAAATGGGAGAATATTGTTTAGTGCTTCTGATGTTGCAAAAATGCTTGGATATGCAAATTACAGAGATGCAATCAAACGACATTGTAAGGGTGTCGTGAAACACGACGCCCTTACATTAAACCAAAATCGTTACGGTACAACAACCAAGCAAGTTATGGAGATCAACTATATTCCTGAGCCGGATATTTATCGTTTGATTTTCAAATCCAAACTCCCCTGTGCACAAGATTTTGAGAAATGGGTCGTCGAAGAAGTTCTTCCAACACTTCGAAAAACAGGAAAATATGCTATGCCAAAAGAGGTTCTGGACATCGTTGACTATCACAACACTGCGATTGACACCGCTAATTTAACAGGCATACGAATAACTGCAAAAATACTCGGTATTCCCGAGAGACTGTTTAGTTTTCTTTTAATAGAAATGGGCTTTGCATATAGGCGAAAAGGTGTTTTAATTCCGACAGCATTTATGACACGAAATGGTTACGCAAAGCTACAGGAATATAGCAATAAGAAATCATCCGGTGTGCGGTGTTATTTTACTTTTACAGGCAGAGCCTATTTACTTAAACGGTTTAAGAAAAACTTTGCAATTAGGTAAGTGAAAAGCAAGAGGACTGTATCATATTTTGGTACAGTCCTCTTGCCTTGCTCCACCATACTTTACTGAGGTTGAGTGTATTCATATGAAGCCAATGCTCATCATATAAATGTTTATTTGCATTTGCAGATAAATTGCTTGACATTATATCGCTACTCCGATATAATGACCTTAAGCAACCAACTCTGTAAAAAGGAGAGATATGCATGACAATCGGCGATATTTTAAAAGAAAAGGGCATTTCAAGGTATAGGCTTTCAAAAAACAGTGAGATACCTTGGGCAACCCTCTCCGATATTTGTTCGGGAAAAACAAGTATTGCAAAATGCAGTGTAGCTACACTTAAAAAACTTGCCTTGGGGCTTGATATGAGTTTAGAGGAAATATCGAATCTTAAAGATGGAAATGATAGCTTTAACCAAAGCGGAAAGCCGAAAGATCGCACATATTTAGAGTACAATCTATCGGCACATTTGTCAAAGGCAATCAGTGACTATGTAAGAGGACAAAACGAGGAGGTATCATATCTCGATTGTCTGTGGGGCGAGCTCTACGGCTCAATAAACTCCGACCTATGGTCAGGGTTAATATCGGAAGAACAAGCAAGCTACCTTCGAAATAAATATTTATAGCAATAAGAACGGAGCATTTAAATGATAGACTTTACAAATTGCCCTATAAACAAGTTCAAAGGATATGGCGGGGCAAATGGAAATAAAATAAATATCATATTTGAAAATGAAAGTTATATGTTGAAGTTTCCGCCGGTACCGACAAAAAACAACCTTATGAGCTACACAAACAGCTGCATCAGCGAATATATTGCTTGCCATATTTTTGAACTGATTGGAATTACTGTTCAAAAAACTTTGCTTGGCACATATACAGATAAAAAGGGCAAGAAAAAAGTCGTGGTTGCATGTCGTGATTTTACATCTGACGGAAAACGACTTATGGAATTTGCCCATTTAAAAAACACCTGCATAGACAGTGAACAGAGCGGCTACGGCACTGAGCTTTCTTCAATAACTAAGGCAATAGAGGAGCAATCTCTTATTGACTCCACCACACTAAAAGAATTTTTCTGGGAGATGTTTGTTGTTGATGCACTGCTCGGAAACTTTGATAGACATAACGGTAATTGGGGCATCTTGGTAGACGAACAAAATCAAACTGCTCAAATCGCACCGGTGTATGACTGCGGCTCTTGTCTTTATACTCAGCTCGATATTGTTCAAATGAGCAAAGTGTTAGATAGTGAAGATGATATAAATCAAAGGATTTATAAATTCCCCACATCAGCTATTTTAGAGCAAGGTAAGAAAATTTCTTATTTTGACTATATTTCATCACTTGAAAACAAGGACTTAAACAAGGCACTACAAAGCATATCAAATAAAATCAATATGCTTCCAATTTTTGATTTTATAGATAATGTTCCTGAAATCCCTCTTATTCAAAAGGATTTCTATAAAATCATGATATCTGAAAGAAAAGAAAAAATTATTGATTATAGCGTAGGGCTTTTGGGCTGAGGCGC
>CAYJIE010000106.1:0-6882 GCA_964370145.1 uncultured Oscillospiraceae bacterium | reverse complement strand
AACAAGAGAAAATTCGTTATATGCAATTGTATTACCTGTGCTATCAAGTATATAAGCGCTACCTGACTCGCCAATTGCTACACTCTCAACGAGATTTTGAAGTACAAGGGTGTCACAATAGAAATATAACACACCGACAAAATTGTCACCACTCATGACTGGGGCGGCGACTGCTATATATGCATCAGTTTTGTTATCTGAGATATATGGCTCTGAGAAAAATGTGCCACCTGCTTTAGCGTTTATGAAGAAATCGTGGTTAGAAAAATTTTCACCTGTGAAAATGTCAACGCCACTTGCGCTGAGCATGCTACCACTGCGCATATAGTACTGAGAAGTTTTTTGTGCAATAAATTCTTGCTTTTGCGAGATTGAAAATGCGGAGGAGGTAAGTATATCATTCGTGGCTATTTCGCCGACAACAATTGTGTAATTTCCAATTGTGTTGCTCGCAGTTTGTGCGGCAATTATAGCAGCTTCGCCCAAGGTGCTCTTTGTAGTTTCCACCGAGGCATCTAAAGTAGTTGTGATTGACAAAACACTCAACACTAGAGAGGTCAACAAAATTGTGCCAACTATGGCAGCCATGATCTTGGTTCTGATTTTTTTCATTCCTAAAGACTCCTTTTTATTTAACAAATCCAAGTAATTATAACATATTCAACGATGTAATTCAATAATGCGTCAAAAATTTTACAAATTAATCTATCTTGCTTTACAAATACATGCTAAAAAAGTAGAATTATGAAATTTTAATGATTTCTGCGATGAGTTGTAGATACCTTTACCAGAACAAAGCCCCCGAATTCGGGGGCTTTGTAACACTCTATTTGCTGAATATTCTCTCAATTCGTGACCATTGCTCGTCACGAATTTCCTCGACGATTTTCACATCTTCGGCATTGAGATGTTTAAATCTCTTTTGCATACCAAGATAATCTGCGATACTGGCAAATGATTTTGGTTTATAGCTTAGTTTATAATCATCATTTTCATATTCTGCTAGATACCAAAGTCCGCTGTCAACTGCCATTTTTGCAATTTGCACAGTGTCCGCAGTGTCATGTCCCCAACCTGTTGGGCATGGCGCAAGTACGTGGAGAACTTTGCAACCCTTAATGCTCTTTGCTTTTTCAACTTTCTCCATGAAATCCTTAGGATGGCTGACACTTGCAGTCGCTACATATGGAACTCTGTGCGCCGCCATGATTTCAAATAGGCTTTTCTTATTTTTTGTAGGCTCTCCTTTTGAATGTGAGCCTGCCGGAGTTGTTGTGGTAGATGAACCATATGGCGTACCGCCGCTGCGCTGAATACCGGTGTTCATATATGCCTCATTGTCATAGCAAAGATAAATGATATTGTCATTTCTCTCAGCAGCTCCAGAAAGCGCTTGAAGTCCGATGTCAAGTGTTCCACCGTCACCTGAAATTACAAGCACATTTACATCATCACCAAGTCCGAGTTTTTTCGCCGCAACTGCCATTCCGCTCCCTGTTGCCGCTGACGCCGCAAATGCAGTTACCGCATTATTCACGAACAGCGCTGAGTGCGGATATACTGAGGTTGTCGCCGCAAAACAACAAGCCGGTGTTGCAACAAATGTCTTCTCGCCAAGGATTTTGAGCGCCATTCTTCCAGCCATTGTAGCGCCACAACCTTGACAGGTTCTCGCTCCGTAGAGCAGTTCTGTATCGGGTAAGTTTTTATAATTAATAGCCATTTAGTAAAATGCTCCATTCCGCCGCTTCGCTTCGGCATTATTTTGAAAGCAAGCTCTTATCATGCGAAGTAAGGATTGATAAGAGCATTTTTGTCATGTCATGCGGTTGTCAATTTATGATGAGCATGACGACGATTTTATCGTGATGGTTGTTTGGATTTATTCAAACTACCATCTCCTTCCGATCATTTTTGATTTATTGTCTTTCTCGTCTATATTCTCAATCATATCAACATACATACTCTCAATCAGTTCAACCGAGATGTCACGTCCGCCAAGTCCGACAATGAAACTTCTCATTCTCGCCGATGTATTGCCAAGCGCCGCTTTGACTTCAGTGTACACAGTACCCTCATATCCAAATGAGATACTTCTGTCGATTACGCCAATTGATTTATACTTGTCTTTAATGCTGTCAAAATACTCAGTTGGGAATGGTCTAAAGCTCTTAATTCTAACAAGTCCGACTTTTTTGCCCTCTGCACGCATTTTGTCAACAGTGATTCTAACTGTACCAGCAGTACCACCCATTGCAACAATGATATACTCAGCATCGTCACACATATATTCTTCAATAAGCCCGCCATGACTGCGTCCGAAGATTTTTGCAAAGTCCTCATCAGCTTTAATGATTTTATCTTTCGCAATGTCATATGCCTTCATTTGCTCATACTTAACCTCTGTGTAGAAGTCAGGGCCAACTGAATGACAAAGTGTCTTTGGTGCTTCAAGGCACATTTTATTTGTAGTGTCAAGCTTTGGAAGGAATTTATTAACTTCCTCTTGCTCTGGCACTTCCACCACATCATATGTATGTGTTAGTGTAAATCCGTCCACATTGACCATAACAGGAAGCATTACATCTTTGTCCTCAGCAATTTTATATGCTTGAAGTACAAGATCAAGTGCCTCTTGTCCACTCTCTGCGAAAAGCATTACCCAGCCGCAATCTCTCATCGCCATTGCGTCGGTATGGTCACCATATATGCTCCAAGGTGTTGCAAGCGCACGGTTTGCGTTCACCATTACAACAGGATGTCTTGCTCCACTTACATAGTTGAGCATCTCCGCCATATACATAAGCCCTTGTGAAGATGATGCAGTGAACACACGAGCGCCCATCATGCTAACGCCAAGTGCCGCCGCCATTGCGCTGTGCTCACTCTCCACCATCATATATTCATAGCTCGCTTCGCCCTCTGCAAGAAAGTCTGCGATTTTCTCAACAATTGTTGTCTGCGGTGTAATCGGATATGCTGACACAACAGCTACATCAGAAAGTCTCACCGCATGAGCTGCCGCTTCATTCGCCGATAAAAAAGCTCTTTTACCCATTTTTATCTGCCTCCTTTACCATGTCAATACATTTTTTAGGACATTCTTTTGCACAAATCCCACAGCCTTTGCAGTAGTCATAGTCGATTGCTACTACATCGCCTGATTTATCTACGCAACCCTCTGGACAGTAAATCCAACAAAATAGGCATTTAATACAATCTTCTGTTTTAATTATAGGCATAAAAGTCCTAAAGCCTGAATTTTTATGTACAAGCACACCCGCATCATTCGATGCGCCAAAATGCAGTTCTTTCTCATTTTTTGGCTCTTTATAATCACTTAGCCATTTTGGTTTATTCATTATGCCCCCTGCTTTACATAGTTAGATGCCGCTTCAATAAGCTCTTTATTCTTAGCCGCAACTTTTGGGCTCATCATATCATCGAGAGCTTTTTTCGCATCTTCGATGTCACAAATTCCACCTGTGCCGATGGCAACACCCATAAGTGCAGTGTTTACGATATTGCGACCGAGTGTCTCCATAGCCATTTTCGTTGCGTCAATTACAATGAGTTTTACATCATCGCTTATATTGAATTTTTTAATAGCCTCTTCCTTAGTGCTTGCTGTGTTTAGGATTAGATAGCCATCTTTAGCAATTCCCTTTGTGAAATCCACCTCATTGTATAGTGTTTCATCAAGTACAATTGAATAATCACATACTGCAATTTGGCTGTGATCTGTTATAACCTCATCTGAAATTCTTGTAAATCCAAGTACGGGCGCCCCTCTTCTTTCAGGACCAAAGGATGGGAATGCTTGTGCATATTTATTTCCGTATACGGAAACTGCATATCCTAAAATTTTCGCCGCAGTGAACGCGCCGTTTCCTCCTCGTCCATGCCATCTGATTTTTTTCACGAATTTGCCTCCTTATGAATTTTAATATATAACATTTAATTTCCAAGAAATTAAATTGCTAACACATGGTTGTACTTTACATTGATGATTATTTATGTTAGAATGGTTAACGAAAGAAATTTTAGGAGAATAGAATGGGTAAAACTACTGGTAAAATAAATAAAAATGAGCCGACTTCAACGCGAAAAGAACAGGCGATGAAGACGAAGGAAAATCTGTATAACACTGCAATAGATTTGTTTAATAAGCAGGGTTACGATAAAACGACGGTAGAAGATATTGTGAACAATGCAGGCACTGCAACGGGGACCTTCTATCTTTATTTTCGCACAAAACGAGATATCATTTTGCAAACAGTAGCAAAATATGATTTGTTTTTCGATGAGGCATATGAGAAAGCAAAAGAGCATGACAGCTTCGCAAAACAACTAGCTTGCTTTTATCATTATGACTATGTAAAATTGCAAGAAACTGGTAAGGAAATACTTAAAGCGTTGTATTGGAATAGTTTGCAAGAGGAAAGTGACATCGTTAACAATCCAAACCGCCCACTATATGGGTATATTGAAAATATGGTTAATCTCGGAATTTCAACAGGGGAGTTGCCAAGTGAGCACTCATGTGAATACTATGTCCGCCAAATTATTATCACTGCACTTGGAATTGACTGCTATTGGTGCACAACTCCGAATAATGTTGATATTTTGGAGTTTGCAAATGAGAGAATTGTAACACTCATCAAAGGTCTTTGTAATTCATAGAATATTAGTTTTTCGTCGAAATCAGGCAATTGATTTCGGCGATTTATTACCTATTTAACTGACGAACATTCAGTGAATAATCATCATTATATAGAAAGTTATGTGAAACGTCAATATTATTAAATTAACTTAAATTGTCTTAAATTAAAATCGGCATTTTACACAGAGAAAATCAACTAAAATTGGCAAAAGCAACAAAAAACAGATTGATTTTTAGAATTGTAGAATGTTTACTTTTATGTCGTTGACATTTATTGAAAGCTATGATATATTGAATGCAATAAATATTTATAAGGGGGACTAATATGGATAAAAAATTATTTGAACTAGCAGAAAAGCAAATAAACAGTGAGTTCTACAATTCCTATTTGTACTTGTCGATGTCATTATGGGCAGACGATAATGATTGGCCTGGGCTTGCAAACTGGATGAGAATTCAATCACAAGAAGAGTGGCTACATGGAACAATTTTGATTAGTCAACTTCAAGAGCGTGGAGAAAGTCCGAAGCTTGATGCAATAGCAGCTCCCCAAACGGAATGGGCGGACGTGCTATCAATTATGGAGGCGGCGCTTGAAGCTGAACAAGGAACAACAGCGGCGATTAATGAAATTGCGGATAAGGCGATGGAAGTCAAAGACCATGCTTTTTATGAGTTTATCATGATGTATGTTAAGGAGCAGGTTGAAGAGGAAGATGCTCCAACAAGATTTATAAAGCAACTCAATCGCATTAAAGACAATGCGGGCGCGATGTATCAATTTGATGCTACTTTGGCGCAAAGAGTTTTTGTCCCATCATTTGCAACAGAATAACTAATGAAATAAACAGTGGTGAAAGCGAAAGCTTTCACCACTGTTTTTGTGTAGTGGAAAAACTACTTACGAAGTAAAACTATTCGGAAGAAGGGGTGGCATCTGGTTTCAAACGTACTATTGAGCAAAGGCGCCCTTTATGGTGCAGTTGCGGATAACCCATCGCATGGTTTAGACTTTTAGTAGTACAATTTCGATGGATATGGTTGTTTTTTTGGGACGGATATGATATAATGGGTTAATATGGAATATTACTATGCTCGGCAATAAGGAGATTGTATTTTTGACCGCGGAGGTGAATATGACAACGAATAGGCAATTATATTATTTAATATCCGAATATGAGAAGGGTAAATACTGTACACGAGATTTTTGTGAGCTGTTTTCCGATTGTTATTATCATGGAGAGCCTGATTTATCAGAGGAGACGGAGTTGTGGTTTGGAAATCTTGCTCAGCGCTGTGCGAGATTTTCAGAATTTGAAGAAGACTTAGCGTTGGAAAATATATATTTTTCTGAAGATGAAATAAAAAAATTTCTTGTTGAAATGCCAGCTTTTTATAAATATGTGGACAATGAGAATGTAAAAATTGAGCTTAGCAAGGCAGAGGCACTTGTTTTATTTGACATGGCGAGTAAGATGAATAAGTCAAAGGATTTGCATTGCGGCGATGGGGACAAACAACTGTTTTGGACTCTTGAAAATTTGCTGGAAAGTGAGCTAGTTGAAATCTTCTACGAAAATTACGAAGAGCTTGTAAAAGCTGCAAGGAAAATGGTAGTTGAGAAATGTGGAAGAGTTGAAATTAAAAAAAATAATGATTAGTGCAAGTAGCTGTGATTACACTAAAAAAGAGGTAAGATTAAAAAATCTTACCTCTTTTTTGAATTATGATTTACATGGAGCAAAGTCGCGTCTCATGCTCGCAGTAATTCTCGTCGAAATATTGAGCAGTAAACCCTATTAATATGCGCCTTTTGAGTAAGTTACTTCGTAACTGTGGGTGTAAATCTCGAAAACAATTCCAAAAGGGTCTTCGACATAGCACATTTTATATGGCTTTTCATTAGGGTAATACTCTTTTATCGGCATGCGCTGTTTGCCGCCATTAGCAACAATTTTTTTAATCATACCTTCAATATCGGGGTCTTGTACAGCAAAATGGAAAAGCCCTGTGTTCTTAAATTGGAAAGGCTGTCTTTGCTTATCGTTATCAGCAAATTCAAACAACTCTACGCCAATTGCATTTGATGTGACCATATGCGCAATTTTGAAGTCGCCATGACCTTTGCCGAATACTTCCTCGCACATGATTCCGATGGCTGAAGTGTTTTCCTCTTTAATGGTAGATGGTTGCATTACAATATACCAACCCATTACCTC
>CAYJIE010000105.1:0-6965 GCA_964370145.1 uncultured Oscillospiraceae bacterium | reverse complement strand
TTTGTTCCATGAATTGAACTCCATCTGTTGTTGTTATTTTACAGGGCTTTCCAACCAATTCAGTAATTATTTTAGACATTCTCGTTTCCTTTCCACTTCCTTTTTTTGCTTTTCTCATTTCTCGTTCCAATTTCTTGACTTTATTTGGATATGATGAATGCCCAAATAGAATTACCAGAGCAATAAGACCAAATACTTCCATAATTCCTCCCACACTAATATAAATTGTTTTGATAAATAATAACAAGATGAAATAATACTTCAAATTAATTCCAGCGAGTAGATTAGGTAATGCACACGTCTGCAAATTCTATTATTAATTTAAGAAGAACATATAGTATTAGTATGTTTGTTTATGACAATAAGCTAGTACGAACTCTTTTTTGTTTCTATTTATCAGTGACTTCAAGACTTTTTCTCGCTTTATAGTTTACTGCAATTCCAAGCCCGAGCATGATCCAAAAAAGTGGTGAAATTACGATAGAGGAATCATTGAACATGCCGGCACCAAGATATGACATTACAGATACAAAAAGTGCAATTCCCATTCCATGCTCATTGAATTTGATTCCCTTGGCAATATATAGTTTTAAGCTCTCAATTGCGTACAACACGAAAATCACCATCATCGCAAGAAATGCAATACCGCCATTGTTTATTAAAGTTTGCAAAAAGAGATTATGCGGCTTTGTAAAGAGGGTAGTCAATGGGATTCCGGAGGCTACTTTTCCAACTACATCAAAATTAGGGAAGTGGAAAGCATAGTTATCGGGTCCGACGCCTAAGATAAGGCTTTCTGAAATCATTGGTAATGTATGAGCCCAGATATATCCACGATTTGAGCCAATTTGCTCTTTGCCGTTGAAGAGCCACGACTCTGGATAGTCCATTTCCCAGAGGGCAAGAGTGTATGGATTACGATAGAACATTCCCTCAGGGTCCATACCGCCAATAAATCCATATGGCACGCCATTGCCAAAAATTTCTAAAGTATCAACAGCGATTTGTGGTGCGTCAACTTTGTGCATATTGAGGACAAGCCCCTGTGTAAATTCCTCGCTAAATGTCACGACACCATCACTGATATTGGGAACAAGTTCATTGTCATTTTCATCAAAATAGAGGAACATTGCTCTATCATATTCAATTTCGAGTGTGCCACCTTGTAGTTTAATATAGCAATTTTTATTCTCAAAAGTAATATTTTTAATAAAATTACTTTCAGTGACATCGACGTCTGATGTGTCGGAAAGGATGACTTTTGCACCGTCAATAATTGGTGTGATTGCAGCGGAAAATGGGTTGCCAAATGCAAAATTCAAAACAGTCATAAGCAAAACAGAAGAGATCGAGCCGATTGCTAGAAGTTTTCTTGATTGCTTGTCAACAAGCATCTGGCGAATTATAATAATTGCCAACAGTGCAATCATGACTGCATATCCAATTATACCCGAGCTTGCGGCACTGAAGTATAATAGGCAAATTGCCATGAAAGCTGTAATCGCATATGTAATCCGCAGTGACAATTTTTTCTCTGAAATTGCAAGAAAAGTGAAAAGCGGTGTTGTGAGTGCTGAAAACGCCGACAAAAAGTTTGAGTTACCAAAAGTACCGATTCCAGTGGTTAAAGCGAGGTCTATTGTATACATCTGCTCTTCTAAACTTGCGGGAAAAATGAGTTCTTTCACAAATTGCAAACTGTGAAAAGGTGTGCCTGCAAAGACTTCATATGTGCCTCCAGCAAAATTTATCGCAATTACTACTATAAGAGGTATGATAATATAGCGATAGTCTTTTATTTTTAAGTAGACAAAAATTGTGTATAAGAACAGCACTGCATATGAAATGAGCGTCCACAGCCCCTCGTATTGGTCATAATAGCCTTGCATAGTCGTATTAAAATCAGCTGTCATGGCTGATATTATTGTAAAAATAAGATATATGCCACAAGCAACAAGATATATGCGAAGATATTTATCTTTTGGAATTGAGAAGATCTTAAAAGCAACTAAGGAGAAAATCAAAATAAAACCGGCACTGAAAAGAAGTAGTTGATATTTTGTATAAGAAAAGTAGCTAACTAGCACATTTGAGCCAAATGCTGTTGCGGTATCAACATCAGGATAAGCAATACCTGCTCTAATTATTGTCAAAATTGCAATAATCGCAAATGAAAGCGGCAAGGCGATATATCCCTTTTCCAGCGCCTTGTCAACATTGAATATATTATTATTTTTACTTTTTCCGTGTTTTGCCACTTTTTTACCTCAACTTTATATGTAGAATTTTATCATACGCGACATAAATTTTATCATATTTGTAAAAAAAAGTCAACACAATTGACGTTGCGTTGACTTTCCATTTGAATTTATATGAGATTTTCAGCATTAAGCTTGATGATTTCACAGAAATCCCCACTATAAGAGAGGATGAAGTCGTCATATACAATTTGTTTAATCTCTGAAATATCAACATTTTTCATCTGCTCAACTCCATGCCCCAGCTTTTTAACAGCGGCTTCTTTTGCTGACCAAAGCTTTGAAAATTCAAGATTGTTATTTTCAGCACCCAAAATAGTTTCTTTTTCGCTTACAGTAAAAACTCGTTCTAAAATTTTTTCTGATAAATTTCGTATACATTCGACATCAACACCGCATTCACAGTCTGAAATCATACAACAAACAGCTTTTTTACAATGGCTTATATTAAAGTGAATATGGCTATATGTTTTTAGTGTGGGCTTTCCATTTTGACTTGTGGAGAATTGCAGTGGCTCTTTGATGCCATACACTTGCTCAAGTGCATGCGAGAGTAGCTTATAAGAGAGGACAGAGCAAAGTCTGTCCTCATAAAATCGATATTTCATCGTGCGCTCATAGCGCTCATGTGGAACTGTGTTCAACAATGTGTTGAATATATCTTCGTTTACATCATCTGTTTGCAATAGATATATCATTCGCTCACCCATGCAATGCCGACAGCGCCTAAACCAAGATGAACAGGGATGATATTTCCGTAGTCGCAGACTTCAACATCAACATAGCGCTCTTTAAGTTTTGGAAGCAGAGAAGAGATTATCCTATTGCCTTCTTTGACATGTAAAATCACTTTTAAGGCATCTTTTGGCACAATTGACAGCATTTTTTGGATAAATAGCTGTTGCCCTCTTGACACGCCACTATGCTCAATTTCGCCGTCTTTACAAATCAGAATAGGGCGAATATTTAATATAGTATTTACAGAGCTTGCAACCCTGCCAACTCTACCGCTATTTCGTAAGATATCCATATCGTCAACAGAAAAAACAATGCCGATATTTTTCTTGTAATCCTCAACTCTTTTGCAAATAAGGTCGAAATCCTCAGTTTCTTTTGCAAAATCTGCTGCTTTTTCTGCAAGTTGGCGTAGACCACCGGCTGTGAGTCCTGAGTCGATGACTTGGACATTTTTGTCATGAAAACCTTCTTTAGCAAGCATTGCATGCTTGAATTCATTTGAAAATTTCTGAGAGACAGTAATACAAACCACATCATAGCCATATTGCGTGAGCTTTGAGAAAACCTGCACATAATCTTCCGGATTGTTTGAGGTTGTCTTCACTTGAGTTAAATTCTCCGCGGTATAGGCTGTCTTTGCTTCATCAAGATATTTCTCCTCGTAAATGGCTCCGTTGATTGAATAACTGAGAGGCATAACGATAATGCTGTTATTAGCGGCTTGACTTCGAGTAATACAAGCGGAAGCATCGGTTATGATTATTGTCATCTTATGACCTCCCAATATCTCTAAATTTATTATAACGCTGTTCTAAGAGCTCTTCTTTGCTCATTTCGCAAAGCTCATTTAGTTTACTTTTGATTTCACGCCGTAAATAAGGATATAAATCCGCTTGTTTCTTCTCCGGTATAATTCGCTCGATTACTCCAAGTTTGTGTAAGTCCTTTGAAGTTAATTTCAAATTTTCTGCTGCCTCTGGTGCTTGCTGTGCTGATTTATATAGAATTGCGGCGCAACCCTCGGGGGAGATGACTGAATATACAGAATGTTCAAGCATCCACACTTCATTTGCAACTCCGAGTGCGAGTGCTCCGCCACTGCCACCTTCGCCGAGTAGAATTGAGATAATTGGCACTTTTAAGGTCATCATTTCCATCAAATTTTCTGCGATTGCGCGACCTTGACCACGCTCTTCCGCACCAATACCGCAATATGCGCCGGAGGTGTCAATTAGGCAGATGACAGGGCGATTGAACTTCTCTGCCTGTTTCATTAGTCTTAGCGCTTTTCTATATCCCTCAGGATGAGCACTGCCAAAATTATGCGTAATTCTCTTTTTTGTGTCCACACCTTTTTCAATTCCAATGACAGTGACAGGCATATTAGCGATATTTGCAATGCCGCCGATTATTGCACGGTCATCACGAAAGTATCTATCTCCGTGGAGCTCAGTGAAGTCAGTAAAAATATGCTGTATGAATTTGCTGGCGGTTGGGCGTTTTTTATCCCTTGCTAGCTTAACTGTTTCTATGGCTTTCATGCTCTATCCTCCCTGTGGAAATTCAAGAGTTTTGCAAGAGTTTTGCGAAGCTCACTCCTATGTGTAATCAAGTCGACAAAACCTTTTTCAAGCAAAAACTCCGCTCTTTGAAATCCGTCAGGCAGTTTTTGTTTTGTGGTCTCTTCAACAACACGAGGGCCTGCGAAACAAATAAGGGCTTTTGGCTCGGCAATAATGATATCGCCCTCCATCGCAAAACTCGCAGTGACACCGCCTGTAGTCGGGTTGGTGAGCACTGTTATATACAATAGTGAGGCGTCACTGTGTCGTTTGACAGCTCCGCTGGTTTTCGCCATTTGCATGAGGGAAATGATGCCCTCTTGCATACGAGCGCCGCCTGAAACGGTGAAACCGAGTACTGGAAGCCTATTCTCTGTTGCAAATTCAAAAAGTCTTGTAATTTTTTCGCCAACAACCGAGCCCATGCTCCCCATCATAAATGCGCCATTCATGACAAATATGCATACAGGCATGTCATCAATCGTACATGTACCCGTAAGTACAGCCTCTTTTTCACGGCTAGCACTCATTGCAAAATCGAGTTTCTTCTCATAGTCGGGGAAGGATAGCGGGTTTTTTGAAGTGAGATCAGAAAAAAGTTCCTTAAAGCTGCCCTCATCACAGAGCATTTTTATACGCTGTCTTGGCGAGAGAGTAAAATGATGCTCACATTTTTCACAGACAGAAAAATTATTATATAGCTCATATGATAAAATATGATTCTTACATGAGGGGCAACTGACATATATATCGTCGGGTGCCGCCGGTGCATTTCCTGCGAGTGCGCCCGATTCAAGTGCATTATTTGGTTTCTTAAACTTAAACATGATTAATCTCCTTTAAGAAAGCAGTGGTATATGTCCCGTCCTTGAATTTGTCAGTGTCAAGGAGCTCCATTTGATACTCCGCTGTATGGGTAACGCCCTCAATTACAAGTTCGCATAGAGCGGCTTGCATTTTGCGAATGCACTCATCTCTCGTCTTTGCATATACGATAAGCTTCCCAATCATGGAGTCGTAGAAAGGCGGTATGGAATATCCTTGATAAACAGCGCTGTCAAAGCGAACCCATGGGCCGCCTGGGATGTGGAGCATGGAGATTGTGCCAACTGATGGCATGAAATTATTATATGCATCTTCCGCATTGATTCGACATTCCATCGCATGTCCAAGCAGTTCAATTTCATCTTGAGAAAAGGGGAGAGCCACATTGCTTGCAATGCGAATTTGCCACTTCACGAGGTCAATTCCAGTAACCATTTCAGTAACAGGATGCTCAACTTGCAGTCTTGTGTTCATCTCCATGAAGTAAAAATTCTCGTCCTTATCCATGAGAAATTCGATTGTTCCGGCACCGACATAGCCAACCGCTTTAGCTGCCTTTTGAGAGACTTCAGTCATCTTAGCTCTTGTTTTATCACTCATTGCAATAGAAGGTGATTCCTCAATTAACTTTTGGTTTCGCCTTTGCATGGAGCAATCACGCTCGCCAAGGCAAATGACATTGCCCTCTTTATCTGCAAGAATCTGCATTTCAATATGCTTAGTATTTGTAAGAAATTGCTCAAGATACACTCCGTCATCTCCAAAGGCACTACGAGCCTCCTCTTTAGCATTTCTATATGCACTTTCGAGTTCTTTTTGTTCGCTGACAAGACGAATACCCCTGCCGCCACCGCCTGAGCGGGCTTTTACTAGCAGAGGAAATCCGATAATTTTAGCGTTAGCAAGCGCCTCTTCATAAGTTGCGACTTCGTCACAGCCCCGAATAATAGGTACACCTGCGGCAGCCATTGTCTTTCTCGCCTCTTCCTTATTTCCCATTTTCTCAATTACTTGATAAGACGGGCCGATGAAAGCGATATTGCACTCTTCGCAGAGTTTTGCGAATTTGGCATTTTCAGAGAGAAGTCCGTATCCTGGGTGGATTGCTTGAGCACCCGTGTTGATTGCGGCTTGGATTATAGCATCCATATTTAAGTAACTAGAAGACACGGGAGCTGAACCTATGCAGATACTCTCGTCAGCAAGGCTTGTGTGTAAAGCACTGCTGTCAGCAGTCGAAAAAACCGCTACACTGGCAATGCCCATCTCCTTACATGCACGAATGATACGCACAGCGATTTCGCCCCGATTTGCAATCAGAATTTTACTGAACATAATATCTCCGTTTCAACTATTGTTTATCGGCAACGAGCGCAAAGGAGAAATCTCCCTCCACAGAGAGTTTTCCGCCGACAAAGCCTTTGCCCTTTGCAAAGAAGAACGGCGCCTTTTCCTTTGTGATACTGCACTCAAATTCAATGACATCATGCGGTTTAACCACATTTCTAAATTTCACATTGTTAAGCCCTGTGAAGTATGGTGTCGCTCGCTCAACTTTTCCTGCAAGGAGGACACAGCAAGA
>CAYJIE010000104.1:2187-7066 GCA_964370145.1 uncultured Oscillospiraceae bacterium | reverse complement strand
ATTCGAACCCCTGGCCTACTGCTTAGAAGGCAGTTGCTCTATCCTGCTGAGCTACGGGCGCATATATATTCCCTACACAAATTTGAAGGAACTTTGGTCGGGGCGACAGGACTTGAACCTGCGGCATCCTGGTCCCAAACCAGGCACTCTACCAAACTGAGCTACGCCCCGAAGTCAAAGCGCAACCTCATGCAAATTTGCGCTTGATTAGTATATTACATTTTTTTTAATTTGTCAAGTATTTTTTCTAATATTTTTTCAATTCCACAAAATATCGCCCTTTTCGGCTTTTATTTCCCAAAACGTCAAAAACCACTCTACCCTTGCCTCTAATGCTAAATACGTCTTTTTCTTCGCATAGCATATCGTTCTTCGTACATTGCTTTCCATTAACTAAAACTCGTCCTGAAGCAATGAACTCGGAGGCTAGGGAGCGTGACATTCTGTACGCAAGTGAGATAATTGCATCGGCTCTTAGAGACGCAATCGTACCAGTTATAACTTCCGGCTCTGACTGGGTCACGATAATATCGCCGATTGACACGACCTCACAATTCACTTTTGCCTTGCCAACTTCCATTAGATTGTCGCTTAAGAACTCAGCAATTTCTGAACAGGCAACAATATCTGCACCACTCTCGCGGATGAAAATATCGCCAATTAATTCCCTTGAAATTTGAAGCGCCATAATTGCCCCAAGATAGTCTCTGTGCACAAGTCCTTGTGTCGCACTTTCACAGCGAAGCACTTTAAGGGGAGCCGCTCTCTTTGCCGCATTCTCATTTTGATATGTAGGGATAAACATCATAATTTTGCGTTCTGCCTCAAGACATCCGCCCCACATTGTAGCCGTGAAATTCGCGTGACTCACCGCTCTCCTCACCATTGTTTGCTCGTTAACAGAGAGAAATCTTGTCGAAGTTAGTATATCTCTTGCTTCTGACTCCTCGCCCTTGTCAAATGCCTTTGACACAAGCATTTTTTCTTCATCACGAAGACCCATAATTTGCATAATTTGCGTTTTGGTTTTCATTTTATTTACTCCTCTAAAGCAAAACCACTGTCACACCGCTGTTATGTCTGTTGAGATCATTGTCTTTTGAGGCATCAGGGCATTTATTAAGTATTTGCTGTGTAATTTTATTGAAAATCTCAAATTCTTCGCCGGGTTCAAAATCGCATATTTCTTTATCTTCCTTGAGCTTTGCGAGATATTTCCTCGTGCCGGTGCGAATTCTTCCACCCACTCCTGACGAGCCGTACCCATGGATTAGTTTAAGCGCAATATATCCATGTCGCTTGGCATATTTAATCTCGAAAGTGACCCTCTTCATCGCAACATCAACTGTTGGTCGTCCCTCTTCTATATTGGCAGTTTTATACAAAACTCCTCCTTTTCGCAAAAAAAGCGACTGTATTCGACTCTGTGAGTTATTTATATCACACAATTGTGACTTTCTTGATAGCTATTCGTTAACAAATTGTGAACATTCCGTTAAACTGTTTACAACGACAGTTTAAAGTGGTAAAATATTGTCGGTCATATCACTGGCGTATAAAACTTCATTTGCATAGTAAGATACATTATTTATTATACAGTATGGGTTTTGCAAGTGAAGAAATATAAAATTTGGAGGAAATCAATGGGTAGAAAATTTATTTCTATGGACGGAAATACCGCTGCGGCTCATGTGTCCTACGCATTCACTGAAGTTGCTGCGATTTTTCCAATCACACCTTCGTCTGTAATGGCGGAATTATCAGATGCTTGGAGCGCAAAAGGTCGCACAAACATCTTCGGACAAACTGTACAGGTTACAGAGATGCAATCTGAGGCAGGTGCTGCTGGTGCAGTTCACGGCTCTTTGGCGGCAGGTGCGCTTACAACAACTTTTACAGCTTCACAAGGACTTCTTTTGATGGTTCCTAACATGTATAAAATGGCTGGCGAACTTTTGCCTAGCGTTATCCATGTATCAGCTCGTGCTCTTGCAGCTCAAGCTCTTTCAATTTTCGGTGACCACCAAGACGTAATGGCATGTCGCCAAACAGGATATGCGATGCTTGCTGCAACAAACCCACAAGAGGTTATGGACCTTGGCGCTGTTGCGCATCTTGCAGCTATCAAAGGTCGCGTTCCTTTCCTACATTTCTTTGACGGATTCAGAACATCACACGAAATCCAAAAAGTTGCTTCATGGTCAAATGAAGACCTTGCTCCACTTGTGGACATGGATGCTCTTGCAAAGTTCAGAGAGAACGCACTAAATCCTGAGCACCCAGTTCTAAGAGGAACAGCTCAAAACCCTGACATCTACTTCCAAGCAAGAGAGGCTGCTAACCCATTCTACGAGGCTCTTCCTGAAATCGTTGAAGAGTACATGGGTAAAATCAACAAACTGGCCGGCACAGATTACGACCTATTTAATTACTACGGAGCTCCTGATGCGGATCGCGTAATCATCGCAATGGGCTCTGCTAATGACACAATCGAAGAAGTTATCGATTATATGACTGCGGCAGGCGAAAAAGTTGGACTTCTAAAAGTTCGTCTATACCGTCCTTTCTCAGTAAAACACTTCCTAAAAGTTCTTCCAAAAACAACAACAAAAATTGCTGTTCTCGACAGAACTAAAGAGGCAGGTTCGTTGGGCGAGCCACTATATCTTGATATTATTACAGCTCTATCAGAGAGCAACATTAATAATATTAAAGTTGTTGGCGGACGTTACGGTCTTGGTTCAAAAGACTTCAATCCTGCTTGTGTGTTCGCTGTTTATGAGAACCTCAAACTTGAAAATCCAAAGAATAAGTTCACAGTTGGTATTAATGATGACGTGTCAAACACATCACTTGTTGTTAAAGAGTCACCTGACACAGCTCCAAAAGGCACAATTTCATGTAAATTCTGGGGTCTTGGTGCTGACGGTACTGTTGGTGCGAACAAGAACACAATTAAAATCATCGGTGACTACACTGATCAAAAAGTACAAGCTTACTTCTCATATGACAGTAAGAAGAGCGGCGGCGTAACTGTATCTCATCTACGTTTCGGTACAGCAGCAATCAAATCAACCTACTTCATCAATAAAGCTGACTTCGTTGCATGTCACAACCCATCATACATTGATAAATATGATATGACAGGTGACATCAAAGAGGGCGGCACATTCCTACTAAACTGCCCATGGGGTGCTGAAGAAATTGGAAACTTCCTACCAAACAACGTAAAAGTTGACCTTGCTAAGAAGAATGTTAAATTCTACATTATGGACGCTACTTCAATCGCTCGTGAAATCGGCATGGGTGGAAGAATTAACACAATTCTTCAATCTTCATTCTTCAAGCTTTCAAATGTAATGCCAATCGACAAAGCTGTTGAGAAAATGAAAGAAGCTGTTGTTAAGTCATATGGTACAAAGGGTGAGAAAGTTGTAAACATGAACCATGCGGCGATTGATGCTGGTCTAAACGGCGCTATCGAAATCAAAGTTGACCCATCATGGGCTAGTCTTCCTGTTACAACAACATCAGTATCAGTTAAATGCGACCGTCCGGAGCTTGCTGAGTTCGTTGAGAAAATCCTTATCCCAACTACAGCGCAAAAAGGCGACGACCTACCTGTATCAGTGTTCAAAGGCGTTGAGGACGGAACATTCCCACAAGGCTCTGCGGCATTCGAGAAACGTGGAATCGCTGTTGATGTTCCAGAATGGCAAATCGACAACTGTATCCAGTGTAACCAATGCGCATATGTTTGCCCACATGCTACAATTCGCCCATTTGCACTTGACGAACATGACGTTAAAAATGCACCTAGCGGCATGAAGATGAAGCAAATGATCGGCAAAGGCTGCGAAGCTTATCAATTCGCACTTGCAGTATCTCCACTTGACTGTACAGGTTGCGGTAACTGTGCTGCAATTTGTCCTTCAAAAGAGAAAGCACTTGTTATGAAGCCTGCGGCTACACAAGCTGGCGAGCAAGCTATTTATGACTATGCTATCACTGTAAGCGAAAAAGAGGGCATGCCTGCTGAAACAACAGTTAAGGGCAGCCAATTCAAACAACCACTTCTCGAGTACTCAGGCGCTTGCGCAGGTTGCGGCGAGACTCCATATGCAAAACTTATCACACAACTATATGGCGATAGAATGTACATTGCCAATGCAACAGGTTGTTCTTCAATCTGGGGTGGCTCTGCACCTTCAACACCGTATACAGTTAATAAAAAAGGTCAAGGACCTGCTTGGGCAAACTCACTGTTTGAGGACAACGCAGAGTACGGCTATGGCATGTACCTCGCTGTTACAAAACGTCGTGAGAAACTTGCAATGAGCGTTGCAGCTCTTATGGAGACTGCTGACGCCGCTGGCAAAGAGCTCTGCAAAGCATGGCTTGACAATAAGGACGAGGCTAAAGAATCAGCTACAACTGGCGACGCTCTTCTTGCATATGCAAAAGGCCAAAGCTCTGCTGCAGCTAAAGAAGTTGTTAACAATGCTGACCTACTCACAAAGAAATCCATTTGGATCTTCGGCGGAGACGGTTGGGCATATGACATCGGATTCGGCGGTCTTGACCATGTAATCGCATCAGGCGACGATGTAAACATCTTCGTATTCGATACAGAGGTATACTCAAACACTGGTGGACAGAGCTCAAAAGCTACACCAACAGGCTCAGTTGCTCAATTCGCAGCGGCTGGTAAGTCAATCAAGAAAAAAGACCTACCTGCAATCGCAATGAGCTATGGCTATGTATATGTTGCATCAATCTGTATGGGTGCTGATTACAACCAAACAATTAAAGCTATCTCAGAAGCTGAGAGCTATAAAGGACCTTCACTAGTTATCGGTTATGCTCCTTGTATCAACCA
>CAYJIE010000104.1:329-2177 GCA_964370145.1 uncultured Oscillospiraceae bacterium | reverse complement strand
AAGGCGGCATGGGCATGGCTCAAAAAGAGGCGAAAGCAGCTGTTGAGAGTGGATACTGGTTCAACTTCCGCTTTGACCCAAGACTAAAACAACAAGGCAAAAATCCATTCGTTATGGATAGCAAAGAGCCAACTGGCGACTATGTAAGCTTCATCAAGAAAGAAGTTCGTTACACTTCACTTGAGCTTTCATTCCCAGAGCGTGCTGATGCATTGTTCGAGAGAGCAGCACAAGACGCTAAAGAAAAATATCAAACTCTTCTTAAAACAGTTGAGTTATACAATGTATAATTGATGTGCATCACAGGGGGGCGGCGTTGCCGTCCCCCATGCGCTTTTTTGAAGAATTTCAACTTTATAATATGTAAGTCGGATTCCCCTCCAACTTATTGGCAATCTCAGAACAAACGGCAAATATAAACAAATTATAAAATAAGTGCACAATCCTTGACAAACGAACTCATTTACTGTAATATATATTACATATCAATTTTTTTTGATATGTGCGATGTTACACATTTTAGAAAATAGGAGAAAGATTTTGAAAAATAACAAGTATATTATTCTTATATCCCTTATAGCGGCAATGCTGCTTTTCGCTTCATGCTCAAATAATAGCGATAGCGGCACTGATAGTGGTTCTTCAACAGACGGCACAAGCACAGATGGCACGACTGACCATGAGCATATTTTCCACGGCGATTACTATGACGAGAACGGCTTTTTCAAAGATGTTAAAACCGAAGATTATATAACAATTGGAAATTACAAGGATATCGAAGTTCCGGCTGAGCTTTTAGTGGCAGATGAAGCTACTGTTCAAGCTGAAATTGATTATATTCTTTCAAGCTATATCGAGAGTAGAATTAACAGCGATACAAGCTATGTCGTAAAAGATGGCGACACCATCAACATTGACTATGTCGGCTCTATTGACGGCGTAGAATTTGAGGGCGGCACAACTTCAGGTATGGGAACAGAGGTTACAATCGGTGTCACAAGCTATATTGATGACTTCCTTGAGCAACTCATCGGACATAATGTTGGCGAAAATTTTGACATTGAAGTCACATTCCCAGCAGATTATCAAGCTACTGACCTTGCAGGCAAAGATGCTGTTTTCAACATCACAATCAACGGGCTTGTTGAAAAAGTCCTACCTGAGCTCACTGACGAATTTGTTAGCGAGATTACAAATGGCGGTTTTGACAGCGAAGAAGAGATGATGACTGAAATCGAAAACTCTATCATTGACGGACAAAAAATCAGCTATCTTAATGATGAATTAATGAAGATTTCAGAGTTCAAAGAACTCCCAGAGAGCCTTATGGCTTATCTTGAGGCGGTTGTAGTTGACGAAGTTACACATATGGCGATGTCATATGGACTAGACACAGATGATTTTGTCGTAGCTCTCGGTTATGAAGACATGGACGCACTGATTGCGGTCGAGCAAGCGAATATGGAGATAAACGCACAGAGAACACTCATCATTCAAGCGATTGCAACTGCTGAGAATATCACTGTGACAGAAGCTGACATTGATGCATATTTCTTTGACGCAGACTGGTCAGAATATGTTGTATCGTACGGTCAAAATTATATCAATGCGCTGGTTCTAGCAAACTTGGTTTATGATAACTTAGGTTAATCAAAGTCAAATATCTTGCAGTAATACTTGGATAATTCGATTTTAATGCCTAAAATAAAGTCATGTTGGAGGGGATTTCATGGGAATTTTTGGTTTCGGTAAGAAAAAGCAAGAGGAGGTCGCTTGTGACTGTGCAGGCGGTTGTTCAACTGCTCAAAAAGCAAGTTGTTGCGGCAATATCGACGCGCAAAGCGTTGA
>CAYJIE010000104.1:0-319 GCA_964370145.1 uncultured Oscillospiraceae bacterium | reverse complement strand
AAGCAGCACAATCTGAGGGTGCAGCTGTCAAAGTGCTCGGTTCAGGTTGTAAAAAATGCAATGATCTTGAGCTTGCAACAAAAGAGGCGCTCGAAACTCTTGGCATGGACAGCACAATCGAGCATGTAACTGATTTTGCGGCAATATCAAGCTATGGCGTGATGACTACACCGGCATTGGTCGTTGACGGAAAAGTTCTGTCATATGGCAAGGTGCTAAAAGCGAGTGAAGTCGTTGAACTTTTGAAAACAGCAAGGGGCTAAAACCCATAATAAAAAACAGGCGGTGATTTTGAAATCACCGCCTGTTTTTTATTTCA
>CAYJIE010000103.1:0-7102 GCA_964370145.1 uncultured Oscillospiraceae bacterium | reverse complement strand
CTATTGCATAATAAATTACATCCCATATTTCTTCGTCTATTGTACCTTTTATATCGTCAGTTTCTGCTTTTGGCAGGTTTTTTCTGATTGCTCTTGAAAGCTCCCCAGTTTCTTCCGACAGTTTAAGAAAATACTCTCTTACCAATTTCGGGTTATAATCTTTTGCTTTAATATATTTTTGCAAATAATCCATTGTGACTTCTTGCATTTTTCACCTCTTCGCTTTCACTCTTAGTACTTAGCTATTTTGAGTTATACACAAAATATATAGTATCTTTATTAAACTACAATGCAGTGGAAATAGGAATTCAAGTTAATTTCAGTTCAGGTAGGCGCGTGCAGAGTGAGCGTATACAAGTCTAAAATCCTACTAAGTAATTTTCAAAAGAAGATAGGGTATTATGATGTCTATTTATTAATAGTCAGCAATAGCTCACCTTTTTGTTTATCTGGCGAAGTCAACTCTGCTAAAATGAAAAAACTCGCCTTGCCGAGTGAATCTGCAATATCAAATTGCTTTTTCGACAAGTTTTCTAAGTGCTCTGTCGATTTTGGAGCGCGACAAACCAGACAACTCAGCCAGCTCGCCGAGCGAGCTCTCGGGGTTGTCCTTTCTAAGCTTTGCGATGTCCTGCATCTCCTGCGACATATGTAGGAGTGTTCCGTCCTTTTCAAGCTTTTCAATTGCGAGATTTTGCCGAGCCGCCGCAATTGCGATTTTTTTAATATTAGCGGAGTCTGTGTTTACAATCCGATTTGCCCTATTCTTAAACTCACGCTCAATTTTTTTATTAATAATATCAAAGGAGTTTTTACTCGCACCAATAAGCCCAAGCAAATCGAGGATTTTCTCGCTACTCTTGTAATACAACACATATTTCGACTGCCGAGTTCTTATGGCAGGCGCACAGTCGCACTCTGAAAGAAGTGCGCTAAAATCCATGGCAAATTGGCGGTGTCTTGTCACAAATTCCAGCAGATATCCCTTGTCGGGGTCTGCCGCATATCCGCAGGTGAGGAACATGCCACGCACAAAAGCGCCGACACAACATTCATTTTCGATATTGGCACGGCTAAGCCGCAAATTCAGCGCAGAGCTGTCAATATAAAAGTCACGCAGGACTTTCTGTGCGTCCTCACCAATAATTTGAGCGTGGTAGCCGCCCTTTGTAACAGATATTTCAACGGCTACGGCGCTCATCTTGTCAATTAGCTGTGAAAAACACTTCACCGTTGCAAGCGACTCACTCGTCATTCGGATTTCTTCGCTCGTAAGCCTGTTGCAACCGAGCAACATAGCATATGTCTGCGCGCGCTGGCAACAAGGCGTGGTGCGCTCTTGCGAAATGTTCTCTTTAATGTCCATAGAAAAAGACATGGAAAGGCTCAAAACCAATTCCTCCCGATAAAAACTACAACAGCTTTCTTATAGCCGCCTCTACGACTTCTTTTTTAACATCGCCCTCAAACAGTTTTTCATTACCCTTGAATAGAGTGGGAACGAGATGATAGTCATAGGAATTAGCGTAGTCGGGTTTCTCTTCCTCAGCGACAATCTTCAGCCCGTCAATCACAGACGCAAGCTCTGAAAATTCCTCCTTAAGCTCGTCTAGTTGGCGCAAAGTCCTCTTACAGTAGGGGCAGGTTCTTAGAATAAACAATTGATTCATCATGCACATCCTTCCTTCGTTCAATAGAACTCATCATATAAAAGTCTTGTCCTTATTAACTTCAAGTTTTCAAACAATGTCTTGCTTGAAAGTAAATCTTCACTCTCGTATAAATCAGTATTAACCAAGTCGAGCGGTATCTCAATTGTTTTATATCCAAGCATCTTTGCAAGACCAAGAAGCTCAACTGCAAAAAATTCATTGTGAACAACTGACTTTGAAAATATTTTGTCACCGACTTTTTTCTCAAAGAGATAAAACATGGAAAAGGGGTCACGGACTCCTAAGTCCACAAAGTCCAAAACCCTCGTATTCTTAAGCGACATTGAAATTTTTTTCACCGTGCTAAAGCCCCTGCTCTTTGAAAGATGCCTATTTCCGCATGCCAAATTTGCGCCCTCTGAAGTGAGTGCTTCAATTGCATATGCAATAGGCTCAAAGCCATAGACAAAGCTCGGCGTCATGATCCCGACATATTCGCCGGTCGCCGCCTTAGCGCCCCTCGCCACAGCATATCCCATGCCCTTTTGCTCGGAATATGAGATGATATTCACGCCATATTGCTCGAACTTTGAGGCAATTGCAAGTGAATTATCCGTGCTTCCATCATTGACAAAAATCAGCTCAAGATCAACGGAGCAGTTTTGTTTCTCCGTGATACTGTATTTTAAGATTTCAGCAATTCTGTCGGAGGCGTTGTGGAATGGAATAATCAGTGTTGCAGTCATGTTTACTCCTAATAATTACTTATATTTAATATGTATTTAACTTTTTGACAGCGCCTTTAACTCTTTTGAGCGATTATATTCACGCACGAGTTTTTCTCTTGCAACCATATGTGTGAACAGCCCTGAGCGGACAGCGCCGGTGAAAGCGGCGAGGTTGACATTTGCAGCGCAAACCCCCACGACACTTTTGCGAAGCTTTAGCACATCGAGTGGAATTTGTATAGCAAAGTCGTGCTCATTGTGAATTATATCCCCATTTTCATTGTAAAAATAGTTCAAAAGACTGCCAACGACTTTTTCTTTTTGCAGGCGTGAGCCATATCTTGCGCTTGAGGCAAAGTCGGGTGTCTCGGGGAAATTTCTTATATTGACCAGAGCGGTATCGGCATTGCGCCACTGCTCTTGAATTTTTCTGTACAGTTTTGTGTTGCAAAGGAGCTCTTTTTCCTCATAGCTCTCGGCGAGTGCCGGCATATACAAATAATATGGATTTGCACCAAGCCCCTGTGCGATTAAGCGCACATTTTCATTTGACTGAAAAGCCTTAAATTGCAGATTTGAGTTGCCGATAAGTGGGCAAATATTCTTGACAGCGCTTTGGAGCATCGGTGTGCGTGTTAGATAGTTCGCCACATTTCCAATGCATGTCCCCCAACCAATTGCAAGCTTCTTTGAATTGATTTTAGTGAGGAGTTCTAAGACGCTTTCGGTGATTGCCTCATTTGTCTTTATATGCTCCGTGCCGTCAAGCACGAAAACACCGTCCTTAATTGTGCTGTCACGCCCAAGCTCGGAGAGGAGTATTCTTAGCTTTTCCTCAGGATTATGTATGGTGATTTCAACAATTCCAAGCTCTCTAGCATCACTTAGGAGTCGGCTGATAAGCGGACGTGACACGCCGATTTCCTTGGCAATATCGCTTTGCTTTTTATCCTCAATATAGTATAGTCTTGCGATTTTCGCAAGTTTTTCCAACTTCTCTTTTTGTTTCAAGATAAAACCCCCAAGTTCTAATTAATCGGAAAGGTGCTCTCCTTGATGTCACTGACACGGTAACCGTCCTCGCTTGTCAACACTGTCTGCAAAGCTGAGGCGTCGGTTGATGTTGTGGTGAACAGCACGGAAGATGACCAATCGATTTCCGAGAGCACTTTTGTGAGCCTTGAGTTCACTCCGTCAATAGTGCGATTGAACATATTGTCCCATGTGACAAAGCCGTCATCTCTGTATGTCGCACGTTGCGAGCTATATGAATTTGGATGAAGAATTAAGTTTGTGTTTGTCTTAATGAGTGCCATTAGCAGGCGATTGACTTCGTTTGCACGCTCGAGGGCGGCAGAGGCTGTAAGTCCTGATGTGTATACCCCGAGAGAATGCCCCTCTATATATATTCTCCTTATGAGGTCGGGGTTTTCCGTAATCTCATCAGGGGTTATGAAAAATGCGGCGGTAATGCCGCTGTTTTCCAGTTGCGCTAATATGCTGTCGGTGCCGGCACCTCCGATGTTGCGGAACATCACATAAACAGGTGCGTGTTCGTTGGCGCTGTATGACGCGGGCTCGGAATTAATTATCGCCGCAAGCTCACCATCAGTCATTTGATGGACGCCCGTGGTGACCCTGCAAATTCCGCCTTGTAGCAAGGAAAAATTGCCGCCAAGCTCTGCGGTCATAAATTCAATAGGCAAATAGAGTGCGCCATTACTCCTGTACATATCAATATACATAATCCGTCCGTCGGAAATCGTAACTTGATTGGTGAGCAAGTTAAGGCTTATGATTTTCTCGCCCTTAAAAATCGCATATGTCTGCAAGGCGTCGTCATAGATATACACGCCGCCCAGATGGTTTAAATATAAATTCATTGGCACATACACAATGCCGTCAAGTGTTTCGGGTGGTTGTGTTGCGTCAAAGCTCAATATATTGTCGTTGAATATATAAATATATTCCTCTTCGTTGGCATATGCCGTAGACATGAGAGTGAGCAACATAGTGAGCATGAGTATAACGCACAGTAATTTCTTCATACAGCTAGCCTATGCCTTTTCAATATTTCTCCGTGGTCTCTCGGGTGGCGCCTCTGGTGTCCCCGTCTGTTTCATAGCGGCGATTGCCTCATTGCGTCTATTTTCAGCAACCTCCATGCTATTCTTCCCCTCTGTCTGGCGTGCACGTCTTCTCTGCTGTTTATCCGACTCTAAATTTTGCTGTGCCTGAGCTTCAGATTCCTCAGCTTGAGTTCGTGACATACGATTAGGAGCCCACTCTTTTGAGCGGCTCATTTTCTCTTCATTAATGGATTCACGCTCGTGGAGGAAATTTTCATATTCCTCCTCCTCTTTGGCTTTCTTAGCCGCCGCCTCTTCAGCCGCCGCCTTGCGTTTTGCCTCAATTTCCGCCATGCGCTTTTGTTTGGCATCGCCGCTTTCGGCAACTGCTTTTGCCGCGCGCTCCTCAGCGATTTGGCGTCTTGTCTTTGGCACGCCAGCATTGCTGGCGTTGACAGCATTGCTGGCGTTGACAGCATTGCTGGCGTTGCTATCGTCGCCCGCGTTGCCGCCATCACCGCCACTGCCAGTTCCGCTGTCATCGCCGCTCTCGCCTTTTGAGGCTGCAAGCCTTGCACGTCTTTCTTTAAGGCGCTCTTCTCTTGTCATCGGGCCACGCTTCTCGGGCGCCGCCTCTTCTGTGGGCTTGGCAGAAATATCGGTGTTTGCTACATCGGCAGTCGCATCTTTTTTAGTGCTCGCCACTTCGACAAAGTCGTCCTCAACTTCATCTGCGGAATCGAGTGCTTTTTCAAATTCTTCTTCCTTCGCTTTTTCCGCCTCTTCTTTTTTGCGTTTCTCGAGGTCTCGCAAGCGTTGCATCTTCTCCTCATGCTCTTCTCGACTGCGCTCTTCCGCACTTTTCGTCAAGTTCTTCCCAAGCTTAGAGAAAAAGCCCTCCTTTTTCTCCTTAGGAGCACGCTCTTTTGTCTTTTCTTCGCCCTTGCCATTGTCACTTGACATATCATCTGCACTCATGTCAACAGCATCTTCAACAACAATGTCTAAGCCGCTTGACCTAAAGTTGTCGGGCGACTCCATAAACTCTTTAATTTTAGCCTCAATTTCAGTGGCAACTTCAAGCCCTTGATGCTCATTTGCAATGGTCACAACGATGTCGGCACTCTCAATATATGCCGCTCTGCGACTTTCAAATAAGCTCCTTATAGCGTGTTGCGCTGTGGGAATATATTTTGTGTTCTCGTTTAATATTTTATCAGAAACGGCGTCGAAACTGATGTCCAAAAACACGACAATGCCGTAGTTTTTCATCAGTTTTAAATTCTCGGGATGGCTGATTATACCACCGCTTTCGCAGACAATCAGCCCTTCTGAACCCTCAAGGCTCTTTATCGCCTTCGCCTCAAGTGCTTTCACTCTCTCCTCGCCGAAAATTTGAAAGATTTCACGGACTTGCAATCCTGCTCCTGCTTGAATTAAATCGTCAATGTCAAGCATCCTATATGATAGTGACGTGGACAGTATCCTTGCAATCATGGTTTTTGTTGCCGCCATGAATCCGGTGACAAATACATTATTAATAGAAAACACCACCTGTCTGTTATATGTATAATATACAAATTAATAAATGCTAAGAGCAAATCTAATCAGAGAATATGCCTCGTCGATTTCCTCGGGTTTGTATTTTAAGCCAAGCCAAATGTTGTGTGATGCGGCGGCGAGTTCAAGTGTCAGTCGCAGTCCGTCAGTACAAGGGATGTTCAAGTCCTCCATCTCACGATACATTCTGACATTATTACTTTGCACAGCTGTGTCATAATAGCCTGTAATGCGTGCGGCATTTCCCTCTCTTTGGAGCATGAAGGAAATGTCGTCATAGTGGACATCGGCGGTTGTGTTCAAAATGAGAGTATCCCTGTTCATATCAGCGCCAATCCTTGACGTGCTAGTGCTTATAGCAGGAAACTGCGCATTAATTATACTCACCGCTTTTTGCGCCGCTGAATACTTATCTGACATGAAGGTCACATTGCAACCATTTTCCGCGGCAATCAGCCCAAGTGAGACCGCAGTTGCGGTGGTGCCAATGACAGTTACATGCTTTTCAAATTTTATTTTACTGTATTGAAGCGCCTTCATGAAGGAGGCATACTCGGTGTTATAGCCATAATAGTTGATGCCTTTTCTTGTGACAGTGTTAACAGAGCGGCTGATTTTTGTCCGCTCGTCAATCTGGTCAAGATAGTTCACAATGGATTGCCTATATGGATTGCCTATGTTAAAACCATCGTATTTTTCCTTCTCCATCAACTTTAGGACTTGAGACTCCTTTTGGTATGGAAGCTCATAATACTCATATGTCGCCTTTATGCCTCTTGACATAAAAAGCTGAGTGTGAATTTGCGGCAATGGAGATGGCGGGGTTTTCTCAACAATATTACAAAAACGCATATATACCTCACATGAATTTTATACTTTTTTAGCAAATATAACACCATTATAACATGAAATCGAAAAAAATCAAATGGTTTAGTAAAAATTTGCATGTTTTTTTGAAAAAAGCTTGATTTTTCCCAAAAGCTATGATATAATCCGTATGAAAGTAAGAGGAGTGGCGGCGCCACTCCTCGTAGCTTATATAAAAGGCAGTGTGAATATTTACTGTTTCGGAGGAAAAGAGAGCGGCGAGAGA
>CAYJIE010000102.1:0-7322 GCA_964370145.1 uncultured Oscillospiraceae bacterium | reverse complement strand
CAATTTTGCCATCATAGAAAGTTGTTCCAACATGAACATATCCATTTTGCCCTTGCGCATATGTAGCATACTCGCCATCAGCAGGAATACCTGTTGATACTGGCGCTTCTGGCTCAACTGTTGGCGCTGTTGGCGCTGTTGGCGCTGTTGGCTCAACAACTGGCGCTGCTTTTGCAAGTGCTGAATTAACAGCCGTTTTAATTGCATTTGATGTTACTGTTGCTCCTGCAACATTGTCAACATTTGTGCCGTTAGCAGAAACGATTTGAGCTGGAAGAGCGTCAGTCGCTTTTGTTCCAATGCCATTTGTTTCGCTGTGTGATGTAACACTAACTGCTGTTATCCTTGAAGATGACACAGTCACTGAAACATTAACAGCACCAGCAAATCCTGTTGCGCTCGCTGTGTATGTTCCTGCAGCATATTTTGCAGTTGGGGTTGCTGGTTGCTCAGGAATTTCTTCACCCCAGTAAAGAACTTGTCCTGCATAGATTTTTGATGGGTCAGCGATGTCATTGTATTCAGCTAAAGCTTCGTAGTTTGTCCCGAAGTCTTCAGCTATTTTCCAAAGCATATCCCCACTTTGTACTGTGTAGCTTGCAGCCATTGCTGATACGCTCATCATCATAACCAAAGCTAGCACAAGTGCAATAATGCGTTTTGTACTCATAAGTACCTCCTAAAAATAATATGCATTAATTGTATTAAATTTTGCTCAATTTGTCAATCAAATAACAAGCCATTTCTTGTATCTTTAAGCCCCAAAACTGTATTTGTTGGCAATAATTTATATTAAAAAATAAGCAAGTTAGAAAATGCTAACATTTTGTTACGAAAGTATGAATTGCTCTGTTTTTCTACGCTACCTAAAAATAAATGAAACCGCTTTTCAAGTGAAAAGCGGTTTCATTTATTCCTACGGCTTATTCCGTTTTAATGTCAAAAACTTTTGATATGCTATCATCCTTGTGATTTTCTAACATCCATGGCATCCAACGCCCAAAAATGGTCAAGTTTCCATAGTCTTCCCACATATCCAAAGCTGGGTCAGCAAGCAATCTTTCATATTCACTTCCCAATGTGCGGCTTTTCGAATGAGTGAATATATCAATATAATAGCGAATGAGCTCATTTAGCTCCTCTACATCTTCGGTTAATGATTTAGCTAAATTTGATGAATTTTCTAAAATCGTTTTTTCAAATTGCTCTAATGAGTATTGCGAAAAATTGAGCAATGTATTATCAGTCAGCCCTTCATGTTCCGCCCATGCAGCAACATCAATACTCGGATTTTCATAGCTAATTGTCGCGTCGTCGTTAAAACTCAAGGTTGTAAACCTCTGTGGGTAGTTGCCAATCATATCAACAACGAGTTCGTGAATTTCTCCGTTTTCCTTTGTCGCTGTCGCAACAAAAGAGCCATGCCTATGCCCACTTAAATATATTGGGATATTATAATTGATGAGCAGTTGCTGGAGCTCATCTCCCCTGTCGATATTGTAATGCATTGTGAGATTATCCATCGCATGTTCCACTAGATTGTGATGGCTAAATGGTACAATCAGTGCACCCTCATTTTTTGCCCACAAAAGGCAACTCTCAACCCAAGCAAGAGTCTCATCACTTATTGTCGCCGCCATTGTGCTCTTCTTATCACCATAGACATTTAAGTCAAGCGACATAATCCAAAGCTCATCATTTAGTTTTGCGAGATAACTCATGGAATGTGAATCACTTGAAATCGCAGAATTAAATCCAAAGTCTGCGTAAATCTCCTTAATCTCTTCCGTAGATACCCCACCATACATATCGTGATTGCCCATTGTGACGAAAATTTGCGCTCCCTCGCTCTCTGCTTTTGCAAGGAGCTCACTCACAGCTATATGCTCCTCTAATTTTCCGTCATTCGTGAGATCACCACACAAAAGCAACGCATCGGGCGCATCATTTACTGTTTCAAACAGCAATGTGTCAATTATCTCATCTAAATACGGCACACGAAATTGAGCATCTTCTCTCTGCCAATGCAAATCCGCTGATACATATATCATCGCTTCACTGACAGCTCGCTCGGTTTCTTGAACCACCGCATCAATATTATCATCTTGTTGCGCACTGCAAGAAACAAGCATTACAAGACATGCCAAAACCGTGATAAACTTCATATCCACTCCTCATAATTCAAAAGTCACTACTTAATTGTATTTGTGAGTGTTCCAATACCCTCAATCGTCACAGAAACACTATCCCCTATCTGCATTGGTGCGATTCCCGATGGAGTACCTGTTATAATTACATCTCCTGCATTTAATGTAAAAATCTTTGAAAGATAGCTTACAAGAAATTGTGTGTTAAAGCACAAGTCAGCCGTGGTAGAACTCTGCTTTACCTCACCGTTAACTGTGGTCTCAATCTTTAAGTTATTCCCATTTACTTCTGTATCAATAACAGGGCCTAGTGGCATGAATGTGTCAAAGCCCTTTGAAATCGTCCATTGTCCGTCATGCGGTTGCAAATCCCTTGCCGTGATATCATTACCGCAAGTGTACCCGAAAATATATTCGTCCGCATTCTCAACACTCACATTTTTTGCTTTCTTACCAATGACAATCGCCAGTTCAGCCTCAAAATCAAGTCTTTTCACCATTTCTGTTGGATAGATGACATCAGCCATATGTCCCACAACCGTTTCCGATGGCTTCATAAAAATCACAGGTGAAGTTGGCACCTTTGCGCCCATCTCTTCAATATGCGACATATAGTTAATTCCAACACAAAGCACTTTTGAAGGCATTGTCGGTGAAAGTAATGTCACATCGCTTAAATTAAATATCTCACCTGTTTCAACAATTTCTTCTAAAAAATTATCCTTAATAACCTTAAGTATCTCGCCCTCAACAATCGCTGCATATGTAACTGAGTCTTTTTGAAATCTTGCTATTTTCATCGTAACCCTCCATTGTTTTATTGTTTTTTACTTAATTGTTACTCTCATTATATATTAAAATCATAAACTTTGCAAGAATAAATGTTTTTGCTTGCTGTATGATAAAAAACCTCGGCTAAAAATTCAATAACAGCAAAAGTACAATGTAAAGTTATTTTTCTTTACATTTGTGAAATACAGGTAAATAGGGATTTTTGCACAAGTAGCTTAATTCATTCTTTATAAACTGTTATACAAAATAGTCATTCACGCATATGGAAATCAAACATAACTTGATATAAAATACCCTGATTTTTTTATATAAAATAGCGAAATTAATGTGTTTGCAATTCTTAAAATGTGCCTATAGGCACATTTACATTTATAAATCTAAGCATTATAATTTCAGTATAGATGATTTATGCATTTATAATAATTATAAGGAAGGTGAATATTTTGAAAAAAATTCTAATGCTACTACTTACATTAGCAATGATTTTTACTTTTGTAGCGTGCAGTGGAGGCGATGAGGAGACATCTGCCCCACCTCCAACCGACAGCACAGAGCCTGCACCCGATCCAACCCCTGAACCAACGCCAGAGCCGACACCGGAACCAACCCCCGAGCCTGTTGCCGGTGAAACAGTGAGTAATATTATGTTTGACATCACATTAACCCCTGATTGGACAGAGAATGTTGATAGCAGATATGAATATGAGACTTACTCAGCTGTTACTTATGAAGTGCTTGAGGGCGAAGAGGCGCGCATTGCAGTTGAAATTACGCTGTCAAGTACCGATGTTACCGGTTTCCGCTCGTCAATTGAAGGCCTGGGAATCGACTTATATGATTATGCCATGAATGGTGCCGGCGAGCGCATCATGATTGCAGATTATGAGTGCGTAACTGCTGAAAGAAGTTATTGGGGCGACGATATCAATTCATTTGTTGGACGTAATGAAGATAACGGCACAACACTTGAAATCAATGTCTATGGCGAATACAATGACCCACTTGCAATGCAACTCATCAATTCTATTGTGCCAAAAGCAACTGAAAGCGGACTGACTGATTACCCATATTTTTGGGAGGGTGAACGCTTTACAGCCCAAGACCTTACAACTCAAGTCGGCTCATTTACGATAGAATCTAAAAATATTATGTTTGAAGAGCCGCTTGAAGTTGATGATATCTTTAGTGCAAGAGTTGAGCAAACCACAGCTCCAATGGTTTGGTATGGCTACGACGATATGCTATTTGAGTATAATTTAGGGGATAGCCTCACTGGCGCAACTCAATTTACTCTAGAGGACGAGTTTTCTGAACTTGAAAAAGATAGCAATGGCAATCTTTTTGTCTCAGACTTTGGCGCTAGTCTAGTCAAAATTGCTGCGGATAAGAGCATGGTGACATATGTTGGCATGTCTGACTACTTTGCACCTCATCCAAGTGGTACTTGGGGGCTCACTTATTTCATTGGAAGTGAAGTTGAAAGAATCAACTTGAATGCTAGCGACTATACCGCTGAGATTTATATACCCGAAGGTGAGCTTTTCGATGCAGATGAAGTTGTTTTCACAACAAATCATATAGCACTCTTTGGCAATGAGCTTGGTGGAGATGTTGAAAAAATCATGATTCTTGATGAAAACAAAACTCCGCTGTTCGTTCTGGGCGGTAATGAATTTGGTGATGATGATTATCTGGCTGCTGTAACGGATATTGTTGAAACCGAAAATGGTTTTGTTGCAAGTGATGGCAACTTCCGTACATTCCATTTCTGGGATAAATCCGGAAATTATATCGGAAATGTTGAGGACGATGATTTACTTGGCACTAACTATCCTTGGATTTCCGATTTATCACTCCTTGAAGATGGTAGCATTTTAGTCGCATATACTGAAGAAAGAGCTGATAGCTCTGGATACGAAGCACTTGTAACTGTGTTTAGCGGATTTTAATTTTTAATAGTAAACTGGGGTGTGACTAAATGAAAGTCACACCCTTTTTTTGTTGCAATGCATATATTAATTATTACAAGAAATTTTTTGAAATTCAAAACCAATATTTTAACTTCAATTTTCAGTATTATAAATTTTTTTTTGTCAACAATATCATTATGAAGTTTAACACTTCAAATAATTGAAAGGATTGGTGTGTGACATAAAAAAAATTAAAGCAAAGTCAACGGTTATAAAACTTTCTGCATTATTTGCATTGATGTTGTCACTTTCAGTAAGTCAAGAAGAGATTGATTTACAGTCAAGTGATGTGAATTCACAATTTGCGACTGCAAACAGCACTGTAAATATTGCTGACAATTCCCAAAGCAACTATGATACTATTGTAAATAATATTACCGATAATTCACCGAAAATGCTACATCTTGGCGGCGAAACTTTTGGTATTAAAGTGTTTTCAGATGGTGTAATGGTTGTCGGCATTAGTGATATTGAAACGACAAGCGGAGTTACAAGTCCTGCAAAGCTTGCAGGTGTTGAAACAAAAGATATCATCACTCATATTGACGGTGTATCTGTCATGAGGAATGAAGAAATCCTTAAGATTCTTGAACACAGTAATGGCGCTCCGATTGTTTTATCGATAAAAAGAGGCACGGATTCTATGGAAATCGAATTCACGCCCGCACTGGCAAGTGATGGTAAATATAAAGCGGGGCTTTGGGTTCGAGACAGCACCGCAGGTCTTGGCACATTCACATATTTTGACCCGAGTAGCAATAAATTTGCAGGTCTTGGACATGCAATATGTGATGTGGACACAGGAGATATAATACCCGTATATGAAGGCTCGGTTGTAGGTGCGAGCATTTTTGATGTAATAAAGGGAGAAAAAGGCACTCCGGGTCAGTTAAGCGGCGTGTTTGAAGAATCATATAAAATCGGAACACTTAATATAAATTCAGAAAGCGGTGTTTTTGGTGACTACTATGAGAGCTATGTTCCAAGAGGTGAGCTTATTGAAGTAGGGCATCATAGTGAAGTTGTCGAAGGGCCTGCATATATTGTCTCAAGCCCTGAAAACAACCCAAAATATTATGAAATTCTAATTACTAAAGTTCAAAAAGGCGACATAACAAATACAAAAAATATGTCGATTGAAGTTGTTGATGAGGAGCTCCTTTCTTTAACCGGAGGAGTAGTTCAAGGCATGTCAGGCTCCCCTATCGTTCAAAATGGAAAACTAATAGGGGCTGTCACTCACGTGCTTGTAAATGATCCGACAAGGGGTTATGGGATTTATATTGAAAATATGCTTAATACTCAAAGTTTAAGCTAAATTAAAAGATGTCATCTGCAAAGATGACATCTTTTTTTCTTATATTTCTTTTTAACCACGCATTACCCCTATCAAACAAGTAGGATAACATTTGTTACAACCAATGATAGCCCAGACAAAAACAGGACAATATAAATTAGCTTCTTTGCTGTACTCTCTTTAATTTTTGTTGAAAATTTCATGCCAATAAACATTGAGAAAAGTGCAATTGGAAAGAGAAAAAGTCCGGTTAAAGCCACTTCTTTTGTAATTATATCAGTTGCAATATATAATACAATTCTAAACAGATTATCAGCAAGAAAAACGATACAAAGTGTTCCCTTAAACGAGCTTGTATCTTCACAGGTTCTACTTACATATGTTGCAAGCAAAGCTCCAATTCCAAAAATCCCACATAGAAAACCCGAAACAAGTCCAAGTGCCATCATAAAAAGCGGATGCGACTTCTTTTTTATCTTTCGTTTGTCACGAAGATACATATCAATGCTTACAAAAATGACAACAAATCCAAAGAGAATTTTCAAAAAATCTGTATTTGCATTAGCCAAAAACAAAGCCCCAGGTATAGCGCCGAGAAGAACAAATAAAATCAATAGCGATGCAACTTTTTTGTCAATTTTCTCGCGGTTTTTCAATGCAAGAATTATATTCATCGGAATCGTCAGTAGCAAATCAATTGGTGTAATAACTGAATTGCTAACAGTGTAACTTGCAATTGCTCCTAGTACAAGAGTGTTGGCAAAGCCACATAGGCCCTTTATAAAAAAAGCCGCCAACACACCAATTGACAGCATTACAATTTCATTACTAATCTCCATCTTATCCCCCAACAAGAAATTCCATAAAGTGATTGTAACACAAATATATGATAAGTTCAAGGATTTAGTTTTAATTAACAAATCGAATTTTCATTTAAATATTATAATTTTTAATATTAATCCATATAAGTTCAACAAAGCTATTTTATGAATTTTTTCTCGTCAAATTTACTGTGCACTACTACTGTATTTTTCTTTGACTTTTTTTCTATAATATGTTATAATTACATATATATTTTAAATTATAGATATACATAACCGAGGGGGTTTATGAACA
>CAYJIE010000101.1:0-7333 GCA_964370145.1 uncultured Oscillospiraceae bacterium | reverse complement strand
GCGGGTTACACCCGCATAAGCAAAACCACCGGCTCAGCCGGTGGTTGTTTATTCTTGACAAAAGAGAGAAAACGGGTTATACTATAATCAAATCAATTTTTTTTGATATCATTGGAGGTTGGATATGAATAATGCGGATATTGCTAAGACTTTCAAAGGTCTTGGAGATGAAACAAGGATAAAAATCATAAAACATTTGCAGTCGGGCAGTAAATGCGCCTGTAATATTGGCGAGGAACTTGACATTGCACAGTCAAAGCTGTCATATCACATGAAAATTCTCTGTGAGAGTAAAATTGTTGAATGTTGGTATATAGGCAAGTGGACACATTACAAACTGTCTAAGAGTGGCAGCGCTAGGATGATTGAATTGATTGGCGAGCTTACAAAAGTGGACTGTGTTAATTGTGATGAGGAAAGTGGGCAAGAGAGTTGTTGTGATAAAAAGGCGAATTAGTTTTGGACAGTGAAAGGGAAAATACATGAGAATAGTTGTGATTGGTGCGGTTGCGGCAGGGACATCTGCGGCGGCAAAGGCGAGAAGAAATGATGAAGATGCTGAGATTGTGATATATGAGAAGGATCGCTTTATATCATATTCAGGTTGCGGCATGCCCTATTTCATAGGTGGCGAGATAGAAGCGGTTGACTCTCTCGTGCCCCGTGATCCGAAATTTTTCAAAAAGAAATATAATATTGATGTGAATATTGGCTGTGAAGTGCTGTCGATTGATGCTAGCAGTCAAACGGTTGAAATTAAAAACCTCGCTAGTGGGGAGACATTCACGGACAAATATGACAAGCTTATTATTGCGACCGGTGCGACGCCGTTTAAGCCGAAAGTTGCCGGAGCGGATAGGGATAATGTGTTTTTTCTGCGCAATATAAATGACGCAGTAAAAATCAGAGATTATATTGACAATAATGAAGTCAAAAATGCCGTGGTTGTCGGAACGGGCTTTATTGGCTTTGAAGTTTTGGAAAATCTTCTAAACAATGGGATTAATTCGACGATAGTTGAGCTTGCAAATAAAATCACGCCAAATTTAGATGAAGATATGGCACTTTATTTAGAGAAAGAGCTTGTTAAAAAGTCCGTGTCCATTAAGAAAAATTGCAGCGTGCAGGAGATTTTTGAGAACTCTGTTTTGTTGTCGAATGGGGAAGTACTCGACTGTGACATTGTCATTATGGCAACAGGAGTGCGTCCTTGCACGGAGCTTGCTACAAAGGCAGGTGTTGCGCTCGGCGAGACAAAAGCGATTGCGGTGAATCGTAAAATGCAGACTAATATTGAGAATATATATGCGTGCGGTGACTGTGTTGAGACATTTTCAGCGATTACTGGAAAGCCTGTGTACAGACCACTTGGCAGTACGGCGAATAAGACAGGTCGCATTGCAGGAGATGCGATTTTTGGTGGGCGATTAGAGTATAAAGGGAATTTAGGGACTGGAATTTTTAAGTTTTTAGACATTACAGTGGCGTCAACAGGACTTAGTGAAAAAGAGGCAGTGGACAGTGGATTTGATGTCGAAGTTTGCCATAATATTAAGCCGTCGAAGCCTGAATATATGGCAGGGAGAGAAATGGTCATAAAAGCTGTGGCGAGCAAGGAGGACGGACGTCTTCTCGGGGTGCAAATAGTTGGTTTTGATGGGGTTGATAAGCGAATTGACGTCTTTGCAACACTAATCACATATAAAGCGACGGTTGATGAGCTCTTTCATTTGGATTTGGCATATGCACCTCCGTTCTCTACAACAAAAGACCCAGTACACTATACAGGAATGATTTTAGATAATGCGATACACAGCGGACGTCCGCTTATCACAGCGGACAAACTAAGGGCACTCGATGAAAAAGTGCAACTTATTGACACGAGAAGTGCTGACGATTATGTAAAAAAGGGGCAGGTGTTATATGCTGTTAATATCTCACAGGCTAATTTAAGAGATGAGGAACTTGAGCTGGACAAGGACGCTGTGACAGTGACATATTGTAATAAAGGCGTAACCGGCAATGCCTCGCAGAACATTTTGATTAACAGAGGTTTTAAGCGAGTTTATAATCTCTCAGGCGGACACAGATTTTTCAAAGCAACGGAAAACAAGTAGATAACATTATATTAACCTTGTTCCTATGTTGCACTTTTAGATTTCTGCAATTGCATGTACAAGTGGCTCCTTTTTCGAAAAAAACTGCAAAAGAACTAGTGGAAAACGGTGAGTATTATTAGTAGGATAACGATAATTCGTGTTGGCAGTTGTCAATTGAAAATCGGAAGAAAATTCTTCAGCTCAAAGGGGCATAACCTATTGTTCACCTAGCCTTCACATATTTAATAATTGTTATCCTCTTGTTTATTATTCGTTTATAATTAATAACCCTCATATTTAGATATGGGGGTTATACTTATGTCAAACCAAAATTAACCAAGAAAGAGGAGATATCACATGTCTAAGAAGAATGAAAACAAGACAGAAAAGAAGGGGAAACAAAAATATATAAGAATACTCGGTCTGTGCACCTTCCTTCTTATCGCAGGAGCAATGGTTGTATATGCGATGGGTGGCAGCAGTAATGAGCAGGTTATGGCAGAGGCGTCATATACAGAACAGGAGATCGTACGCTCAGACATTACAGAGTCGCTAACTGGAAGTGCGGCAATCGAAAGCGCAAACTCATACACGATTATATCCACAGTAGAGGCGGAAATCCTCTCCTCGAATTTTGAAGAGGGTGACATCGTTGACAAAGACAGTGTTTTGTATCAGCTCGATAGTTCAGATGCGATGAATACAATTGAGACAAATGAAATTTCGCTTGCGGCGAGTCAGAGAAGTTATAATGATGCAATTGAGAATCTAAACAATCTTAATGTTAAGGCGCCAATTGCTGGAACTGTGATTGATATTGCTGTTGAAGTCGGAGATGATGTAAATGCAAATCAGACGGTGGCAACAATTCGTGATAGTTCGACAATGGAGGCAAAGTTTGAGTTCTCGGCTGATGATGCTGACAACTTCTATGAGGGGCAAACAGCAACAGTGACACTTGACGGTTCATTCGAAATGCTTGATGGGACTATTACAAATGTTTCTGCAGTGTCACAAGTGGGAACTGGCAATAAACTTACTAAAACGGTGACGATTTCGGTGAACAATCCGGGTGGACTGTCAAATACACAGCTTGCAACTGCGGCAGTGGCAGGGATTGGAAGTCTTACAAATTCAACATTTGATTACGCAGGTGAGAGAACTGTTGTGGCAGAAGTAGCAGGAGAAGTTGAAAGCATCATGATAAATGAGGGCGACATTGTAAGCGAAGATGAAATCACAATGAAGCTAACGAGCGACAATGTTTCAGATAGCATCCAGTCACAATCAGATAATTTGAGAAAATCAGAAATTAGCTATGAGAATGCGCAGGAATCACTTGATAAATATACTATAACTTCGCCAATCACAGGTACGGTTGTAGAAAAAAATTACTTAGTTGGCGAGACAGCGGATCAGGGAACAACCCTTTGCACTATATATGATTTGAGCTATCTCACATTCACACTCAATATAGATGAGCTTGACATTGCAGACATTGAAGTAGGGCAAGAGGTATCAATCACAGCAAGCGCACTTGAGGGCGAGCAATTTACAGGCGTAGTCACAAAAGTGAGTGTCGTAGGTTCATCTTCAGGCGGTGTTACGACATATCCTGTGACTGTGCAAGTTGAAGAGTTTGGTAATCTTCTCCCCGGAATGAATATAGATGCTGAAATCTTGATTCAAAATGTAGAGAACACATTGGCAATGCCAATAGCAGCGCTTAACAGAACTGGTGCAGTGCTTATAACAGCAACTTCCCCAAGTGCAGTTAATGCGATTGCAGATATGGAAGCACCAGAGGGTTATGTATATGTAATGGTTGAGACTGGCGCATCAAATGACAATTACATCGAAATTACATCAGGGCTTCAAGAGGGTGATGTGGTTGCATATATGGGCATGACAATATCCAGTTCAGATGATATGGGAATCATGATCCCTGGAATGACAACCGGCGGCGGAATGCCAACTGGTGGAACAATGCCAAGCGGTGGCGGAATGTCAGGCGGCGGTGGCGGCGGTGGAAACCGTCCATAGAGTTAAAACAGTTGTGAAAGGAGCAGAAGATGGATAAAAAACCTTTAGTTGAATTTAGAAATGTTACAAAGACATATATAATGGGTGACTCGACAGTGGTTGCTGCTAATAATATTTCGTTTACTATAAATGAGGGCGAGATGGTGGCAATTGTCGGCTCATCGGGCTCAGGAAAATCAACATGCATGAACATCATAGGCTGTTTAGATGTGCCAACAGAGGGCGAATATTTCTTAAACGGTGAAGATGTGGGGACGATGAACAAAAATCAACTTGCGGAAATTAGAAATAAAAAACTCGGATTTATTTTTCAGCAGTACAATCTCCTGCAAAAATTAAATTTGATAGAAAATGTGGCAATGCCGCTACTATATGCGGGTATGTCGAGGACAGATCGCAAAAAAAGAGCGATTGAGATGCTTGAATTAGTTGGACTTGGAGATAAAGTGGCGCACAGACCTAATGAGTTATCGGGTGGACAGCAACAGCGTGTGTCTATTGCCAGAGCGATGTCGGGTAATCCTGCGGTGTTGCTTGCAGATGAGCCGACGGGAGCGCTTGACTCGAAGACAGGGCGAGAAGTTATTAAAATGCTTCAAGATTTGCACAAGGCTGGAAATACAGTAATTCTAATCACACATGATAATGACATTGCAGTGACAGCACAGAGAATCATTCGACTTGAAGATGGTGTTGTCGTATATGACGGGCCGGCAAACGACCCTAAGGCGGTTGTTAAAGCGAATATCAAGGAAATCGGGGTGCGTGCATCGTGAAGTTTCAAGAGTCAGTAATAATGTCGCTCCAGAATATATGGAACAGCAAAATGCGGACCTTGCTAACAATGCTTGGGATAATAATCGGAGTGCTAGCGGTGACTATAATTGTCGGGCTTGGCAATGGGCTTTCAGATTATGTAACAGCAAGTTTTGAGAGTTTAGGGACAGATACGCTGAATGTAAATCTTATGGGGCGCGGCTCAACAAGAGCAGCAAAAGAGGAGAATCTCTATGAAATCGTTGGTGAAAACAGCGAGTATCTTGAGTCGATTTCGCCAACAATTACGCTAAACGGCACAGTGAAAATCGGCTCGGAGACAAGTGACGATACAACTGTGATGGGAGTCAGTGAGGACTACTTTGAAATAAAAGGATATGATATTTCAATGGGACGCGAAATTTCATATGGTGACCTTCAAGAGAGAAATCAAGTTGCGGTTGTCGGCGAATATGTGGCAAACACATATTACAATGGTAATGCAATTGGACAGACAATTAGAGTAGGCGAAGATACATTTACAATTGTCGGTATCATGGAACAGTTTGATACAGATATTGAGAGTGGCGGCACAGATGATTCGATTTTTGTACCATCAAGTACAGCTCTTAGAATAAGCGGTACGTCAGACCCTTCAAGTTACATTGTAAAGCTAGTTGATGAAAATTTGACAGACGAAAGTGTATATGTACTTGAGAGCGGATTATATGAGATTTATGAAAGTGAAAGCGCATATTTTGTTATGAGCATCGGCTCTATACTGGATACGATGACAAGTATGATTAATGTACTAGTACTAGTTCTTGGCGGAATTGCCGCAATCTCGCTTGTAGTTGGCGGCGTGGGCATCATGAATATCATGCTGGTGTCCGTAACAGAGCGCACAAGAGAAATCGGTGTTAGAAAATCACTAGGCGCAAAAGAAAGCGCTATCATGCAACAATTTGTTATTGAAGCAGCGGTTACTAGCGCACTTGGAGGCCTAATTGGAATTGCACTGGGATTTGCGATTTCCTCGGCGGCGTCACCAGTGGTTGCGAATTTGCTTGGAGCAGACTTTGCAATTAGTCCCGGAGTAGAATCCGCTTCACTTGCACTTGCAATTTCAGTTGCAATCGGCATTTTATTCGGATATCTCCCAGCTAAGAAAGCGGCGCAACTAAACCCAATAGATGCACTAAGATTTTAATTAAGAAAGAGGATATAGATATGAAAAAAGTAGTTGGCGCAGTGCTTGCGCTCTCAATGATTGGCTCGTCAATGACGGCGTTTGCCGCAGTGAATGACTATGAAGATGTGGTGTCTGCAGTTGGGATTACCACAGGACAAAATATGGATAGCGCATATGTCACAAGAGGGGATTTTGCCCAGATGATTATCATGGCATCACCGTATTCTGATAGCGTTGGTAGCGGATATGGATATTCATTATACAGTGACGTTAAAGAGGATAATGCTGACAGTGCATATATAAAAGTTGCAACTGAAAATGGCTACATGACTGGATATATCAATGGGACATTTCGTCCAGATGAGAACATCACACTTGAAGTTGCGGTGACTTCTGTCTTGAAGGTTCTAGGCTATGACAGCGCAAATCTTGTTGGCGCATTTCCAACAGCACAGCTCTCAAAAGCATCCTCACTTGGACTGCTTGACAATGTGAGCACAAAGCAAGGTCAAGCACTGACCACAGATGATGCAATCGATTTGTTTTACAATATGCTTCATGCAAAAAATGCACAGGGGCAGGTATATGCAACAACGCTGGGATACACAGTGACAAATGGCGTAATTAACTATGCTTCACTTGTGTCAGAGAACACTTCAAGCGCATATGTAGCGGACTCGAAGTATATTAGCGTACCATTTGACTTAGACGATGCAACGATTTACAAAAACGGTAAAATTGTAAGTCAAGATGACATCATGCAATATGATGTGTACTATTACAATGAGGACATGGAAACTGTGTGGGTATATGGAGAGCACGAATGGGGCGTCATAACAGCGATTGCGCCAAACACGACTTCACCCACTTCTGTAACCGTCGGAGGCAAGTCTTATTCGATTGACAGTGCAGACGCAGCATATAAGCTATCGGTGCAAGGTGAATTTGCGGTTGGTGACGATGTGTCACTTCTAATTGGCATGAATGGTACGGTTGTAGATGTTGTTGATGGCGCAGCGGTAAGCGGCAGTTATTACGGCATGGTGCAAAAAAGTGAAACTGTTGCAACGACAAACGGAAAAACAGAAACAGTCACATATGTAGCGTGCACAGATGGAATAACTCGCACCTTCTCTCACGATGGTTATGAATATGCTGCAGGAACATTAATCAGTCTAGTGATTTCAGAGGACGGCATTGACGTGAGTAGACTTTCCGAAAAGTCGCTTTCAGGTACAATCGG
>CAYJIE010000100.1:0-7561 GCA_964370145.1 uncultured Oscillospiraceae bacterium | reverse complement strand
TAACTCCATTGCTTGATAATCAAGGTAATATTGTTATAGGGTACGATGAGAATTATTAACTACACCAAATAAGTATAATCTATTTAAAAAAACTACCAATATCAATTTTGATATTGGTAGTTTTTTTCTTTACTGGTGACCCAATATTGAGTGACCTTTCATGAGATTCAACCGCATTTCACTAATTTCATTTTTCAATATTAATTACATAAAAGTGAAACCTCTTTCCTCATATGGAGATAATTCTCCCTACACACTACACAAACAGGAAACCGCATTTAATTTAACTCAATTGTATACTCTTTTTTCGAGACAATGAGATCCTTAAAGTCATTTTCGCTCATTGGCTTTGCAAAATAATAACCCTGCGCATAATCACATTTAATGCCCTTCAACCAGAGTGCTTGTGCTGATGTTTCCACACCCTCAGCGACCACCTTCATATTGAGATGCTTCGCCATTGTAACGATATCAGCCACGACCACTGTGCTCTTCCCGCCTTGATCCTTTAGATCAAAGAACGCTTTATCGAGCTTAAGCACATCTGCCTCAATCGCACTAAGTCTATTAAGTGAAGAAACGCCTGCCCCAAAGTCATCAATCGAAATTATATATCCGAGTTTCTTAAACTGTCTAACTCTTGTTAAGAATTCTTGTGCATCTGTCTCAACCGCACTTTCAGTTAATTCAAGTTCAATTTCTTCTGGCTTAATTTCATGCAATGCGACAATATCTGAAACACGATTAAGTATCTTATTTGATAAAATTGTATGTGCAGACATATTCACAGAAACTCGTGGAATCTCGAGTTTGTCGCGATTGTACTTAATGAACTTACAGACCTCCTCTAAGACATATAAATCCAAAGTAGAAATAAACCCATTTTCCTCAAAGACAGGAATAAAATCATTTGGATAAATCATTGTGCCAAGCTTTGGCTTCCAACGCACAAGCGCTTCTGCCCCTGCAACTCTCATGCTGTTAAAATCAACTTTAGGCTGATAGAGAACAAAGAATTCTCTATCTCTAATCGCCTGCTCCATTCTAAAAGTGATGTTAATTCTGTCCTCATAGAGTTTTTTCATGTTCCGATCAAATGTGATGAATGTCGTCTTATGTGAATGCTTGCCCTGCACTCTCGCATTGTCCGCATGACCGATAATATTATTAGCCTTTTCTTTGCAATCTTCAATCGTCACCATCCCAAAAGACATGGAAAGATTGTACTTCTCGCCAATTACATCTCTGATACTTGGTAGCAATTCAGTCTTGTAAAGTTGCTTAATGTCTCCACATTCGCCCACTTTGCGAAGAATCAAAAATTGATCCCCTGTTTTTCTGCTTATGACAGCCGATGAATTCTTAAAAATGCGCTTAGGCTATCTGACACAGCCAAAATTACACTCGTTCCCCTATCATTGCTATAATGCGTGTTGATTGTCTTGAACATGTCAATGTCAAATGATATGAGCTCATATTCATTTGGCTCTGCCGTCTCTAGTATTTTTGACACTTCTTGAATAAACCTGTGCGCCTCCATAAATCCTGTTAGCGCATCTGTATTATATGCCATTGCAATCGCTTCTTTTTCGCGCTTTTGCTTAATATATGCGTAGAGAATGAACATTGCCAACAGTACAAAAACTGCAAGTGCGTAGTAATACCAATATTCAGTGAAATAATCCACCGCACCTTTTTCCGGATAATATACATTGGCATTTGTCATCAATGCCTCTTTATAATATCCTTCGTCAACCAAATCGAGCATGACATTGAAAATTGGCAAATACTCATTTGAAATCTCTTTTGAGACCAAAAGTTTCATCGGCACTTCTAAATTTGTAAGCTCTGTTATTGTCTCCGTATCCTCTAAATACAATTCGGCATATGTAGCACCACTGTCAGTGCAAATCATCATGTCCACTTCTCTAGCTGCAAATGAATCTAGCAAATCATGCCAATCCTCAAAGAAAATAAAATCGTTATCCTCATACCATTTTTCTAAAAGCTCAAAATCGATCTCTTGGTATGGCAATGTTCCAATCCTCGGAGAATTGAGTACGATATCATTATAAGTTACACTTTTTTGATGTGTGTCAATATGAACTAATCCGTAAATCGGGATATCATAAAAAGTCTCTGTTTTATCATAATACATTTCATCATGGTCATTATCACCATATAAGGTCAGGAGTATATCAAAGTCCTCATGTGTTTCTTCTCCATCCGAAAGATTGTATGGATGATAGTTCACGCTAAAGCCAAATCGCTCAGCGAAGGAATCAAAGATATCAATCATTGCTCCATCAGGTAGTCCATCCTCATTTTGAAAGGAGATTGGCTGGAAGTTAGCAATATACCCCACTTCAAGAGGTCACTGTCTCAACACTTCAACTTCATTAGCTGTTAATGAGCGATGATTAATCTCAATGTTATCTGAAAGGTATTTTTCTTCAAGCTCCATGAAAAAATTTCCTTCAGTTGTAACAATCTGATAAAAATGTACATCTAACTGATCTAATAGTTCTTGACTCTCCGGAGCCGCCATTAAATACAAATTGAAAACACCAAGATTTAAGACATTGTTAAGCAAGGTGCTGTGTTTGTCTTCCGAATAAGTAATATAAAAATCTGCATCAAGATCCCTATAATTATGTATTTCGCCATACACATATTCCACCGAAATATTATTACGCTCACAATAGATATCAAGATACTGTTGCGCATAATTATCCTCATATGTCGCAACTCTCTTACCATCAATACTCTCAGGTGTGTTATATCTTATACTCATGTCATTTGTCATAAGCGCAGTATATGTTTTGCTATATGGCGTATTAGAGAAAATGACTTCATCTCTTCTATCATCCGTGCGAACACTTAATCCTCCAACATCGACAATTCCCTCGCTTAGAGCATCAACCATACTCCCGTAAATTGGTACAAATTCGAAAGTAAAATCACTGATTTCTTCAATCTTCTTAAAGACCTCATAACCATATCCTTCATTGTTCCTATAATCGAGATTAAAAATGATATCAGTATAAGTTGTGTGGTATCCAACTCTTACTATTGTCCTTTCTTCGTTGTCTGCAAATGATTCAATAGGCAGTACGATTACAAATAATAAACATAGCATCAATGCTGTCGCTAGAAATCTCTTAATACGCATAGCACACCCCTCCAATAACAAAACAAGACAGTTGTTACAAATAGATAATATCACAATAAGGTTACATGTTCATTCTTACTTCACAGTATTACATTTTGTATATATTACCTAGTATTCTATGTAATATTATAGAGTATTTTGTCGAATATGTCAATATTTTTTTAATCAATAATTGTTTTTATAAACTGACTGTATTTTTTGCAAACGCCGTCACCACACGGCTTTGATGTTCATCGTAATCCTTTTTTCCAGTGTTAAACACGTCCACAGCCATCCACCAACCCATTATTTTACAGTTACTTTTTTGTGCTTATTCATAGCCGTGAATGGTAACCAAAAAAATCCCTTGGACAAGTCCAAGGGATTTTTTCGCTTTATTAGAATTTTTCTAACTTAAATAATTATTCAACATATGCCGATGCATTTTGACCTGCAACTCTACCGAACACAACGAAGTCTGCAACTGCGTTTCCGCCGATACGATTGTTACCGTGAATTCCACCTGTGATTTCGCCTGCGGCATATAGTCCCTCGATAACATTTCCAGCAGTGTCAAGAACTTCTGTCTCTGTATTGATTACAAGACCGCCCATTGTATGATGTACACCTGGAGCAATTTTAATTGCATAGTAAGGCCCAACTGTAAGGTCATTATCCATCGCTGTTGTTCTTCCAAACTCTGCATCATTTTGATCTGCAACTGCTTGGTTCCATGTGTCAAGTGTTGCTGCTAATGTATCTGGATCGATGTCAATTAGCTCTGCAAGCTCTTCAATTGTGTCACCCTGTGCTGTAAGCCCATTAGTAACATATTTCTCTGTTGCTGCTAGGTGCTCTCTTAGATTTTGATCAAAGATAACATAAGCATATCCGCCCTCTTGTGCGATTTCTGCCGCCGAAACAACTGCTCTTGTTTCCATTTCATTGACAAAACGCTCACCTGATTGATTAACAAGGATAGCTCCGTCTCCACGAACACCCTCTGTAATCATGATACTTGTTTCTTGGTGTACTGTTGGGTGAATTTGGATTTGATCCATATCCACAACATCAGCGCCAACCGCTTGAGCCATTACAATACCATCACCTGTTGCGCCAGAATGATTTGTTGTAACAAATCCAGCTAGGTCAGGATCATATCCTGCATATAGCTCTTCATTTGCACCAAATCCGCCCGCTGCAAGAATTACCGCATCTGCATTGATTGTGTAATTCGTATCAGCTGAATTTGCAATGATTCCGCTTGCCATGTCATCTGACATCATAATATCTGTTGCTATTGTGTTGTAAAGGATCTCGATATCAAGTTCCTCAACCTTGTCAAGTAGTTTCTCAACTAGGAAAGCACCCACTGCTGCGCCGCCTTCAGGTTGGTGAATTCTTGAGTTTGTTGCGCCACCTGAGAATGAGACTTGAACTAGTGGTGCATCAATTGTAGCAAGCCACTCGATTGCACTTGCTGATTCTTCAGCCATTTTTGTGATTAGATCAAGATTTCCGACTTCGCCGCCACCGACATATGTATCTTGTACGAAAATCTCAACTGTGTCTTCAATTCCTTCAGCGGCTTGTACTGATGTTTCTGCCGCATTCATACCACCTGTTGCTTTAATGGAGTTACCACCAGCAAAAGGCATTTTTTCAATGATTAGTACTGAGTGTCCAGCCATCGCAGCTTCAATCGCCGCTGTCATTCCAGCGCCGCCTGCACCGACAATAACAATATCAGTGTCAATTTCTGCATCTGTCATGACTACATCGCCTGCTTCAACCTCGTCCATAAAGTCAGCAACATCATAACCAGCCATCTCAATAGCCATGCCTACCGCTGTCAAAATTGCTTCTGATGATACTGTCGCACCGGCTACTGTATCCAAAGCTATTGTTTGGTTTTCAACAATTGCTGCTGGAAGAACGTCAATCGCTGCTGTACCAATACCAACTGTTTCTGTGTGTGATACAACTTCTACATCTGTAATTATACCATCTTCAATCACAACTGCCACTGTAACATCACCGCCAAAACCATGTGCTGAAGCTGTCACTGAATCTACTTCTGGTGTTGGCTCAGGTGTTGGCTCTGGAGTTGGTTCTGGTGTTGGTTCTTCTTCCATCTCAAAAAGAATTTCAATGATTGCCAATGCCGCCGCATCTGCAATTGCATTACTTGTAACTGTTGCTCCTGAAACATGATCAACATCTGTGTCGTTGTTGAAACCTTTTACAAGTTGTGCTGGGAGTGCATCAACCGCCATTGTTCCAATGCCTGCTGTCTCTGAATGTGATGTTACGCGAATGTCAACCACAACATCGCCATCCATTGTCACTGCCACTGTTACAGGGCCTGCAAAGCCTGTAGCTGTCCCATATGCTGTGACTTTAGTTGATGCTACTGCATCGCCAGGAACTGTGAGTACCTGTCCTTCAATAATTAGGTTTGGATCTTTCAAATTGTTCAATGCTGCAAGCTCTTGATATGTTGTGCCGTGAGCCTGTGCAATTTTCCAAAGCACATCACCATAAACAACGGTGTAGCTTCCCGCACTTGCAACCATTGACATCGCAAGTACTAAAATGAGAACTAGTGAAATGATTTTGCGTAAATTCATTAAATACCTCCTAAATTACCAATTTTTCGAGAAAATTGATTATGGTGTAATTTTACAACATAAAAGTACAATAATCAACAATTACTTTGTGAATATTCTGATAAATAATAAATTTCATGCAAGATTTACAAAAAGCATTGTCATTGTTAATGTTTTATCAACATGTTGACCAATGACAATATTTATATGATTAATTTATTGACTATATCCCTCTTGAATTTTAATGTATTATAAACTATAATACATATATATACCACTCGAGAGAAGGTGAAATTGTGGGAAAAATCAAACTTAAACTCTGGGACGATGTCGAACATGAATTTACTAGCGGCGTCCCTATTGTTCTGCTCGGCGCCAATGGCTCGGGTAAAACAAGACTTGGAGTGAGAATTGAAGCGGAAAACGGAAAGAAGGACTTGCTCGTCCATCGACTTGCCGCGCAAAAATCACTTGAACTGAGTGAGACCATGCAGATTAAAGCCGAAACTGTTTCAAAAAACGAGTTGCATTATGGGCATCATGGTGCCGATGGTAAAGATTTCAACGCAAAAAAAATATATGGACATAAAAAAAATGAGAGTACAGGGCTTCTTCATGACTATGACAAAGTTCTCTCTCTTCTCTTTTCAAGCAGTAGTGCCGAGCTTGAGAAGCAACATCGCAAAGGCGAGGCAAAGGGATATAAAACCCTTGTGATGCGAGCCGAGGAGATTTGGAATGACCTTCTCCCAAAGAGAAAAATCGACCTTCGCGGCGGCGAAGTCTATGTTATTGCCGACAAAAAATATCACGGCAAGCACATGAGTGATGGCGAGCGTGTCATATTATATATGATTGCGCAGGTCTTGACCTTGCGTGAGAACTCAGTTCTCATTATCGATGAGCCCGAGCTACATATACATAAAGCTATCTTAAATAAATTGTGGAATAAACTCGAGCGTGCTCGTCGCGACTGCCTGTTTATCTATATAACCCATGACCTTGACTTTGCCGTCTCACGCAACACCCAAAAGGCAGTTTGGATAAAGGCATATGACGGTACCAAAACATGGGACGCAGAATTTCTTGATTATTTGGACTTTGAGAAACTGCCGACTGAACTCATATATGAAATCATCGGCACGCAGAAAAAAATCATTTTTGTCGAGGGGACAAAAAGCAGTCTTGATTTTCATCTATATCAAGAGCTGTACCGTGAATTTGACTATCATGTCATTCCATGCGGTGGCTGTCAGGATGTCATCAGATTTGTAAAAGCAAAACGTGGATATGAAAAACTTGACAATATCACTGTTTACGGGGTTATTGACCGAGATTATCGGACGGAGTCTGAAATTGAGTCACATAAAAAACATGGAATTTACTGTCTTGAAGTGGCTGAAGTTGAAAACCTCTTCGTCGTGCCAAAACTCCTTGAAGTCATGGAGAGACAGCTTGGCTGTGATGATGGATGTGCAAACAGAGCAAAACAATTTATATTCGACCTCTACAAAAAGCAAGTCCCAAAGCAAATTGGTGATGCGTTTAGAAAAGAGATGAACTTTCAACTCAGCCACCACTTTTTCGCCGACATCGAGCCCACCGCAGTAGCAATGGCAAATGAGATAAGCAAGGCATTTAGCTATGACAAGGTAAAAGTAATCTTTGACGAAATCACCGATAAATACAATAGTGCTGACAGTGATGATTTAAATGAAGTGCTTAAGGTATTTAACTTTAAGGAACTTAGTAAAAGCATAGGTAGCTGTTATAATATATCAAGGAGCAATACATCTTTTAC
>CAYJIE010000099.1:0-7584 GCA_964370145.1 uncultured Oscillospiraceae bacterium | reverse complement strand
TGTTAGGCACGCCGCCAGCGTTCGTCCTGAGCCAGGATCAAACTCTCTAAAAAATATTACAGACCGAAGTCCGTTAATTTCATAAAGTAAGCTTGTAGCTCTTTTTACAAATTTTGTGAAACCGAAGTTCCACACGCTTGACGTTTGTGTTCATTTATTTTTACTCGGTGACCCGAGCTGTTTTGTCTCGATTTACCCGATTTTACTCAGGCCGAATATCTCCTCAGCTTACGCCAATTCAATACTCTTATCAGTGTTGTTTAATTTTCAAGGTACATTCCCACTCGAGCTCCAACCCCGCTCGCTCAATCGCTCTCTTCCTGCGCCCTGTCTCTCGACTTTCCCGCGCCCTCTACATCGCTCTCTCGCTCGCTGTTTTGTTGTCCTCTCTTGTGGTGCCTAAATAGAATATCACATCTTCCCACCTTTGTCAACACTTTTTTTAAAAGTTTTTTCAAAAAAATTCCTAAATTGTCAAAAAAGCGTATTTCATGCGTTTTTCTGACATAAATTTTGTTTCAAACAGTACGACAGCCATCAATCTAGATAGCTTATATATACTAATTATATAATAAATATATTTTTTCATACTCTTATTCTTCATTGCATATTCTCCCATTTGCTTGGAGATAATTATATTGAAATTTAAGATTTGGGGGCATTATGATACAAAAAGTTGAAATTTGCGGAGTTAATACGAGAGACCTTAAGCTGCTCACAAATGATGAAAAAGAAGATTTGATGATTAGAATTAAACAGGGGGACAAAGTAGCTAGGGAGCTTTTTGTGAAGGGAAATCTTAGACTTGTGCTTTCTGTGATACAGCGTTTTAACAATCGCGGTGAGATGGTCGATGACCTTTTTCAAGTCGGCTGTATCGGGCTTATCAAAGCGATTGACAATTTTGATATGTCACATGGCGTGAAATTCTCGACATATGCAGTGCCCATGATTATTGGGGAAATCCGTCGTTATATGCGTGACAACAACCCTGTGCGTGTCAGCCGTTCAATGCGTGACATCGCATATAAGGCGCTGACTGCGAAGGAAAAACTCACAAGTGAATTGTCAAGAGAGCCCACCATCGAAGAAATTGCAAAAGAAATCGACTATCCAAAAGAAAGTGTCGTCATGGCGCTTGAAGCCATCATGGAGCCGATTTCACTTAATGAGCCGATTTTTTCTGACAGCGGTGACTTTGTATATATGATGGATCAAGTTGCAGACCCAAATAGCAATGACGAAAATTGGATAAGTGAGATTTCAATAAGGGAAGCAATTGAGGCGCTCGAGGAGCGAGAAAAAAGGATTCTCGCGCTGCGCTTTTTTCAAGGCAAAACGCAAATGGAAGTTGCGAAGGAAGTTGGCATAAGCCAAGCGCAAGTCAGCCGCCTTGAGAAAAACGCCATGATTAAGATTGTTAACAAATAGTTGTGCGTGCAAAAACGTTTTCACTTCATCCTGCATATTTATAATATGAATACCTTTAGGAGGAAATCATATTATGGCAATTGCAGAGCTAACAAACAGTGTTCTTGAGGTGGTTTTAATTACAATTCTGCCGATCATTATGAAATTTCTTATTGACAATGCTCCAGCTTTCATTAAGAAATACAATGAAAAAGTGGATAATGAAATCATACGTGAATACATCAACTATGCCACGCAGGCAATATTAAATTCCGTTTCAGAAGTATCTCAAACCTATGTTGACAACTTGAAAAGTTCAGGCGAATTCAATTCAGAGAGCGCAAAGCAAGCGTTCATACTTGCAAAAGATAAAGCAGAGCAACTTATGAGCGACGAAGTCAAAAAAGCCATTGGTATTATATATGGCGATATCGACGTTTGGATTGGCACTGTCATTGAAAAAGCTGTCCGCGACGGAAATTAGAAAAAAGCCCCGATTGGGGCTTTTTTCTTCGTGGTAATTTCTCTCTCTAACTAACATTATATTTAGCGCAAAAGACAGTACAACGACCTTACGCAATTATAATTAGATTTTTTTGATAATTTTTCTTGGGCATTTCTCGACACTTATATCGCAATCGAGTCCCCTTTCATAATCAATAACCGCTAGATTATCTTTCATGGAGAACATCTCATTCGTGCAATTCTTAACGCAGATTGTGCAGGCGATACAGCCAACTTTACACACATTGCGTACAATTGCACCCTTGTCTTTTGAAGAACAAGCCACAGCAACTTTCGCATCAAATGGGATCATCTCAATAATATTTTTCGGACAAGCTTTTACACATGCACCACATGATGTACAGTTATGTTTATCAACAACCGCAACACCGTCAACGATTTTAATCGCATCGAACACACATGCCGCCACACAGCTTCCAAGTCCGCAACAAGCATCATTACAAGCTTTTGAGTTTGCACCAAGTTGAACAACAGCTCTACAATCAGCTAGCCCATCATATTTATAACGATCAACCGCATTTTCAAATGTACCACTACATTTAACATATGCAGTTTTGCGACCACCTGCTGCCGCTGTAACACCCATGACTTCTGCAACCGCTGCTGCGCACGCACTGCCGCCGACAGGGCATCCGTCAACCGGTGCAACTCCGTCTACAACTGCTGTTGCAAACGCCGCACAACCGGCATATCCACAACCGCCGCAGTTTGCGCCGGGCAGAGCCTCTTGAACAAGCGGAATGCGCTCATCAACTTCTACATAGAACACCTTTGAGGCGATTCCAAGAATTATAGCAAACACTACGCCCAAAGCACCGAGCGATACTGCCGCCATTACTATATTCATAATATCCATCTGTTCTCCCCTCCTACAATGGCAATTTCATACCCTGAAATCCCATGAAGGCAAGACAGAGTAATGAAGCTGCGATAAGTGCAATCGGGAAGCCTTGGAAAGCTTTTGGCACCTTGCTGTTTGCCATTCTCTCACGAAGACCTGAGAAAATAACAATCGCAAGTGTGAAACCGATAGCTGATGCAAGACCAAATACAACTGACTCAATAAAGTTGTAACCCTCTTGAATATTGATTAGCGCCGCACCAAGAACCGCACAGTTTGTTGTGATAAGCGGAAGATAGATACCAAGTGAGCGATATAGCGCTGGCATCATTTTTTGAAGTGCCATCTCAACAAATTGCACAAGTGCCGCAATAACAAGAATAAACGCAACCGTTTGCATATATTCAAGGTTAAGTTTTACAAGAATATACTCATTTACAGCCCATGTGAACGCTGACGCAAGTGTCATTGTAAACATAACCGCAAGTCCCATTCCCACGGCTGTATCTGATTTCTTAGATACACCAAGGAAGGGGCAAATACCAAGGAAACGTACGAAAATATAGTTTTCGATGAGAATGGCATTAATTGCTATTAGAAAAATCGTACTCAACTATGCCACCTCCTTTTTCTTTAGTTTTGCAATTAGAGCTTGTGCCGCCGCAATTAGGAATCCAAGGCACAAGAATCCACCAACAGGTTGTGTTAGCAATGTTGCTGGTTTGAAGGAGTCACCGAATAGTTGCACTCCAAAGAATGAGCCTGCGCCCAAAATCTCTCTTATTGTTGCAAGAAGCACGAGTGCCACTGTAAATCCGATACCCATTGCGACACCGTCGATTGCTGAATCTACGACGCTGTTCTTAGAGGCAAACGCCTCTGCTCTTCCTAAGATGATACAGTTAACAACTATCAGCGGAATGAAAAGTCCGAGTGACGCTGAAAGCGATTGGAAATAAGCTTTTAGAAGTAAGTCAACGCAGGTTACAAATCCGGCGATGATTACGATAAATGCCGCAATACGAACTTTGCCAGGAATGATTTTTCTCAAAATTGCAATAACTACATTCGAGCAGATAAGCACCGCTGATGCGGCTAGCCCCATACCAAAGGCGTTTTCAACGCCTGTGGTAGTTGCAAGTGTTGGGCACATGCCCAATAGTTGAATCAGCACCGGATTGTCAAATATTAGACCGTCACGAAGCTGTGAAATAAGACCTTTTTTACTCATATTCCTCTCCTCCTTAACCCGCTTGTGCAACTGCCGCATTAACAGCAGTCATAACCGCAGGAATACTCACAGCCAATGTGACACCGGCAACTGAATCCACTGCACCATTTGCAGCTAGAATTGCCTGCTCGATTTTAGCGAAATCTTCTTTTTGCTTATCGGCGCTCACAGGATGTTGCTCCTGTGTTACAATATCAACCGCTGTGATACTGCCGCCACTCATTGTGATTGTCACAGTGATGTCAGCTCCGCCAAATCCTGCCGCTGATGCTGAATATGTGCCGTCTGCAGGGCCAGCTGGCTCAACAGGTTCTGGCGTTGGCTCTGGTTCTGGAGTTGGTTCCGGAGTTGGCTCTGGTGTTGGAGTTGGGGCTGGTGGGGCTGCCACAGGAGAACTCGCAAGTGCCGCCTCTACCGCTTGATTTACACCAGTGATACTAATTGATAGTGTAACGCCAGCCACGCTGTCAACAGTTCCGCCTGCTGATAGCACAGCAGCTTCAATTTTACCAAATGCCTCTTTTTGTGCGTCTGTGCTCACTGGATGTTGCTCTGCTGTTTCAAGCACAACATCTACAAGCTTTCCGCCTTGATATTGAAGTGTCGCTTTGATTTCTGCATTGCCAAAGCCTGTGCCTGTGCCGATGTAATATCCATCTGCCATCTCCGCAGTCGGCTCTTCGATTTCACCACTTGTTGGCTCACTCTCAAGTGCCGCCTCAATTGCTTGATTTACACCTGTGATACTTTGTGATATCGTTACACCCGCAACGCTGTCCACAGTACCCTCAGCCATAAACACAGCTTCTTCGATTAATTCAAAGTCCGCTTTTTGCTTATCTGTGCTCACTGGATGTTGCTCTTGTGTTTCAAGTACAACGTCCACTAATGTGCCACCTTCATATGTCAATGTCGCTTTGATTTCCGCATTGCCAAAGCCTGTGCCTGTGCCGACATATACACCGTCTGCGATAACATCGGTGCCGCCGCCTACATCTGTTGCCGCCTGCGCATTTTCAATCGCCTCATTGACACCTGCGATACTCATTGCAATCGTAACACCTGCTACGCTGTCAACTGTGCCGCCTGCCTCAAGGACTGCCGCTGAAATCTTGTCAAAGTCCTCTTTTTGCTTATCTGTACTCACTGGATGTTGCTCTGCTGTCTCAAGCACAACTTCAGTCAGCTTTCCGCCCTCATATGTCAGTGTAGCTATGATCTCTGCACCGCCAAATCCTGCTCCTGTACCGATATAAGTGCCGTCATCTCTAACTAATGTTTCGCTTGGCTCATCAACATCAGGGTTTAGTGCAGAGTTAACCGCATCGCTTGCACCACTCACAGAAATTGAAAGTGTAACACCTGCAACACTGTCCACACCGCCGTTTGCCTCGATAAATGCATTGGCGATTGTTTCATAAATTTCTTTTTGTTGCTCCACTGTTACATGCGGTGGTGGAGTCTCTGCTGTCTCAAATGTGATGGCTGTGATTTTGCCGCCCTCAACAGTGATATTAGCTTTGATTTCCGCTCCGCCATATCCAGCGCCTGTGCTCGTGTACTCACCATCTGTGTAACCGCCCTCCGGTACTTCCGGTGCAGTTGGTTGTGGTGGCACTGGGTCTGATACAGTTCTTTCTTTTGAATCAAATCCAAGTAGCACGCTAATTTCTTCAACCGCTGTTCTAACCGCTTTTGAGCTGATTGTCGCACCTGCGATGAGTTCAACATTGAAATCCGCAGTGTCGCCGACAAATTGCTCAACAAATGCAGTTTCTGAAACCGCCGAGCCAATTCCCGTCGTCTCAGTATTGCTCCATACGCTCACGCCGAGGATTTTTCCGTCATTATCAAATGCCGCAACAACTTGCATTGGCACATCTGTGTTGTACCCATATGCAGGGAATGCCGCCGCAACACCGATTGTGCTACCGCCCTCTTTAATTGTATATTTACCGCTCTTAAAGAATGATTTACTAAATTCTGCATTTGGTAGCATCTCTTGCAATGCACTCATCGCAGTTGGGTCTGGCTCAATAACATAGTCGGAGAAGTCTCCGCCCATAAGCTCTGCCGCTGTTGCCGCTTCAATTACACCATTTTTAACTGCCGAGCTTGAAATTGTGGCACCACTTAAGGTCGACACAGAGTCAAAGCTTGACTGACCGATGAATTGTTCAACAAAAGTTGGGTCAGTGGAAATTCTGTCACCGATACCCGCAGTCTCTGCCATTGATAGGAATATAATCCCATTGACATTGTTATCAGCATCAAAGCCGACAGCAAATCTAATCTCGCCGCCATAACCATATGGTTTTGCGACTACAACACGTCCGATAATTTCGCCGTTTTGCGAAACTTCAAATCCTGTTTCAATATTTTTTGATGGTGGCACTGCGCTCTCTGCAAAATCCCCCTCAGGGAACAGTCCACGGAACGCCGCCGCTTGTGTTTCTGCCGCTGATGCTTCAATTACTGGCTTTGTAACTTCACTTACAAGCCCAAGCACCGCTGCTGTTAAAAGGCAAATCAGTCCAAGCACTATGGCGAGATTTGCTATGCCGCTCGTTTTCTTCTCACTCATTATACTTTTACCTCCTTACCGCCAAAACGCACAGGTCTTGTGTATTTATCAATAAACCATACCAATGTGTTCATGATAAGAATTGCAAACGAAACGCCCTCTGGATATCCGCCAAAGCGTCTGATTACAACAGTAATTACACCACATCCAATACCGTATATGATGCGTCCTTTTTTTGTCAGTGGGCTTGATGCATAGTCTGTTGCCATGAAAAATGCACCAATCATCAAACCGCCTGTGAAAACATTGTAAAACACATATTCCGCTGTGCTCACTGTTACAGGCGAGAACACTGAAAGCGCCGCAACTGTTGCAATGAACGATACTGGGATATGCCATGTGATAACTTTTCTATATAGAAGATACAGTCCGCCAATCAAAAGTAGCAAGCCCGATGTCTCTCCTAGGCAACCCGCCTTGATGCCGATGAACATATCAAGCATATGAGCTCCTCTGTCCACCGCCTCTGGTAACATGCCGTTTTTAATCATAGCAAGTGGTGTCGCTGTTGTCATTGCGTCCACTGATGTCAAGAAAGCTGTAGGATTTAACACAGGCTCTGCCCATGTTGTCATTTCAGCATTCCATGAGAATAGGAACACACGCGCCGCAAGTGCTGGATTGACAACATTTTTACCAATTCCGCCAAACAGCATTTTTACAACAATAATTGCGAAGAATCCGCCGATTACAGGTAGCCAAAGTGGCGCAATCGGTGAGATATTAAAACCAAGGAGCATACCTGTAACCACAGCCGACATGTCTCTTGTTGTCAGTTCTTGCTTAGTAAGTTTACAGTAAAGCGCCTCAAAGCCAACGCAAGAGGCAATGCTAATTAGTGTCAGCACAAGTGCTGATAGCCCAAAGAAATATGTCGCTCCGATTAGCGCAGGAATAAGAGCGATGACCACATCACGCATGATACTCTTAGTGGTATCTCTCCCTAAAACATGAGGCGAGGGAGACACGAAAAATTGATTCATTATTTTGTAT
>CAYJIE010000098.1:0-7784 GCA_964370145.1 uncultured Oscillospiraceae bacterium | reverse complement strand
AATATGTAAAAAAGACAGGCAACAAAAATGCAATGATGTATTTTTACATAAATGAGCCAAAAAAATTTGCCGAAACAGCGAAAATTACGCTCGTATCAGCAAGTGGTTTTTATGGTGGCATTTCAAAGGAACTTCGTAAAAAATTTCAACTCTACACAAAAATTGCAACGAAAATAGCGGACAACAAAATGCATGCCATGATACTGAGATATAAATTGTGATTTGTCATCAAAAACGCTATTTCCGCTAATTTTAAGCTATTTTTTGCGACTTCTAAAGAGAAGCAGTAGGAAAAACGGAGCTCCCAATATCGCCGTAATGATACCAACTGAAATTTCAATCGGACTAAACATTGTTCGTGCAATCGTATCTGAGACGACGAGCAAAATCCCTCCAAAAAGCGCTGATAGCGGAATTAAATACCTATGGTCATTGCCGACGAGCATTCTTGCTGAGTGCGGAGCAATAAGCCCTACAAAGCCGATTGTTCCGGCAACGCTGACAGCACTGCCTGCCAAGACTGACGCAATAACCATGATTATCATCCGGTAGCGCTTTATTGATAAGCCGACACTGCTTGCCATCTCATCACCAAGCCCGAATAAATTCACTTTCGGAGCGACAAATAGCGCAAGACATAGACCGACTATACTGTAAGGCAGTATAATGTGAACATGCGGCCAACTTCTCCCCAAAAGACTACCCTGCATCCACGAAAAAGTAATTCCAAGTGTGTCGCTATATACTGTCATAATCCCAGAAGTAAAAGCGGAAAGCAAGTTTGAAACTGCAATTCCCGCCAGAACAATATGTACTGTGCTGTTTTTACTCGTTAGGTTTGACAGCAGATATATGAGCAAAGTCGCCCCTAAGGCGCCCGAAAAAGCTGCCAAGGGCAAGGCGGTTGAAAACCCTGGGAATATTGCCATAATTATTACGGCGGCAAGCCCTGCTCCTGCGTTCACACCAATCACATTTGGCGACGCCATGTAATTTCTGAGCACGCCTTGCAAAAGTGCTCCGGCAACGCCCAGATTCATGCCCACTAAAATAGCATTTATATTTCGAGGCACACGCACATTGAGAATGATTTGATCGCGAAGCTCATCACCGGTATTTCCTAGAAGCAAATCGACGACCTCCGCAATTGTGAAATCCGCAGAGCCGACAAATATGCTATATATCGTCACGCAAAAAAGCAATATGACAGAAGTTAGGATAATGATAATTTTCATCTTGTTCGTTCTTGTTGTTTGCTGTTTAAGTTTACTCAATTTATCCTCCGAATGGTCAAATATAAAGGGCAGCTTTCTCCACTATTGTGGCGTCAAAAAAACTGAACTTTTCAAAAGTCGCAAAGGGGCGTTTCCGCCCCTTTATATTTTTTTATTGCTAAATTATTCAACTGTGCTAAGCAATAACTCAGCAACCGTCTCAATGATTTTTTCAGGAGAAGAGCGGTTTGGGTTTACTGAATATGGCAATATCATTAGATTTCCGTTCTTTGCAGCGTCAAGCTCTGACCAAAGCGGATTTGACATATATGAATCTAAAATTTGTTGATTTGCATCACTGTCGTTTGAAGATGTCACGATAAAAATAATATCAGGGTTTTCCGTTGTGATTGTTTCGATGCTAAAGTCCACCCATGTGCTTGTATCGGATCCTGGGGCATCTTCGGGGACAATGTTCTCTATACCAATTACCTCAATTGAGTTAGCAAATGCAGATGCATCTTGTGCCGCTTTAATTGTATCACCATGGCTAATCAATACGCCTTTTTTAAACTCTGTTTTCTCGGCAATTTGTGCTTTGTAGTCATCAGTCATCGCCATTATATTGTCCATAAATACATCAGCTTCCGCATCTTTTCCAAGAAGCTCCCCAAGATATGGCGTTAGCCCTATCATCGCATATTCGCCCGTTACATCTGGGTTGAAAAAATATACAGGTACTCCAATTTCAATAAGTGAATCTTGGATGGAGCCTTGATGACGGCTATGTGCTAGAATCAAATCCGGCTCAAGCTCATAAATCGCCTCGATATTAATTGCACTTGCTTTTCCAACCGAAGGCAGTGCTTGCCCTTCTTCGGTGATTTTGTAATCATCTACTTTGCCGACAGGCATAATCCCAAGATTGATGAGGGCTTGCATGGTATTTCCAGTCAAACCAAGTACTCTTTGGGGATTTGTCGGAATTTGCACTTCACGCCCAAATTCATCAGTCACTGTCTTGAACTCTTCATCCATATTAGTTGTCTCATTTTCGCTATCTGCGTTTGTCGCAGTGTCATCTGTGCCCTCATCTTGAGTTGTTGACGCATCAGCAGTGTCAACAACTGCTTCGTCTGCAGATTCCGTACTGCAAGCAGCCATTGAGAGTAGCATTGCCGCTACTAAACTAAGGGTAAGTAATTTCTTGTGAGATTTCATTTTGTTCCTCCGCTTTTGTGTTATATTTATTATGCCTGCGGCAAAATAAAGTTTGATATATAGTTTTACTCGCAAATTCCAAGCGGAACTACCACCGCTCTTTCACATTGTGCAATCTCGCAAACATATGCTCTCACATCATAGACATCGCCGATATTTCTCTCAGTGACAACCTTAGAGCTGTCACCGTGGCTGTACACACAGCCGTCTTTTAACATAAAAATTCTATCAGAAATTTCAATGGCATGATTTATGTCGTGAAATACCGAAATAACGGTTTTATTAAAGCTTGTTTTCAAATTTTGAGCAATGTTCAAAAGCTGATATTGATACTTCATATCCATATATGTGACAGGCTCATCGAGCATAACAATCGGTGTGTCCTGCGCCAAAATCATTGCAATCCACACCCTTTGCCGCTGTCCGCCAGAAAGTTTTTCAACATCACTGCCACGAAGCTCACTCAAATTCATATAATCAATTGCCCATTCGATTTTATTTTTGTCCTCGACCGTGTTAATCCAGCCTGATTTATGATATGGCGCTCTACCCATAGAAATTAAATCATACACCGAAACGCCATTCATTTTTTCATGAAATTGAGGCAAAAATGCGACCCTTTGAGGCAGTTCTTTTGGCTTGAGTTCGCCAATTGATTCTCCCATAATTTCGATACTGCCCTCGCTCGGGGACAGCAACTTACATAGCAGCCTTAGCAATGTGGATTTCCCTGAGCCATTTGGCCCTATAAGTGATATAATTTCACCTTTATCGGCGTAGAAATCAACATTTTTTATCACGGATTTATCGCCATATGAAAAGCTTATATTTTTAGCTCTAATCAATTGAATCCCCTACCTCACTTTGCTTTACGTATTAGTGTTATACCGCAGTTAGTTAGTTCTAACAGTTATTGTATGCTAACTGATAGAAAAAGTCAATACTTAAATCAAAAAATATTGATTTTATTTTGTGATACTAAAAAAGTGCGAACAATTTTTAATATTGTTCGCACTTTTAGTATTGACTAAAACTCTTACTTCAAAAAAGTTTCAAGCATGACATGGCATGCTGAATTTACATCTATCTAGGCAAAGACTCTCAATTGTCTAAGCAATATAAATAAGATGCTATAACGCAGTCTCACTTTTTATCATTTGCTTATTTTTTCTCTCGCTTAAAACACATAAACCAATCTAAGCAATATTGGTCATCGCTTTGATTATCCATGCGGTCTTTCGCCACTCCGCAAGAGCCTGCTGTCGGCACAATAACATCATCACCCGGTCTCCAGTCGGCAGGTGTTGCAACACTGTCACTGTCCGCTTTTTGCAAAGCAAGTATGATGCGCTTGATTTCGTCAAAGTTGCGCCCTGTGCTAAGCGGATAATATAAAATCGTGCGGATAATGCCATTTGGATCAACGACAAATACCGCTCTGACAGCTTGCGTGTTCGATTGCCCTGGCTGAATCATCCCGTATTTGTTGGCAACCTCCATGCGAATATCTTCAATTAGTGGAAACTTAACATCAATGTTCTTTTTCCCGTTCCACTCGAGCTCTTGAATCTTTCTAAGCCATGCGATATGTGCATAGAGTGAGTCCACCGATAATCCCACTAGTTCCGTATTTAGCGCCGCAAATTCATCTGCCATCGACGCAAATGTCATAAACTCTGTGGTGCACACTGGTGTGAAGTCTGCTGGATGTGAGAACAAAATTACCCACTTCCCTTTATAATCTTCGGGGAAGTTAATCTCCCCTTGTGTTGTTACCGCCTTAAAACTCGGTGCAGCATCTCCGATTAAAGGCATTTTGTTTACTTGTACTCCGTCCATCTTTAATAGCTCCTTTCGACTCATATATAATTAGCTTAAGTTAGCATAAACTAACTTAAGCTAATTATATTCTCATTTTTACCTTTTGTCAATATGCACATGTTTAATTTACGCATTATTCACATTATTTAAAAATTGTCTTCACTTTGCTATTCACCGCGTACAATTTCCCCTGGTACAATGCAGGTATATTTCCCATTGTCAATGTCAATCTCTCTTATATACACATTGACATCAAAGGTTCTCTTTAAGTTTTCTTCAATCATGACCTCATTTACTTTTCCGAATGTCGGTGCAGCATTTTTAGGAAGGAGCAACACAGAGTCTGAAAGCTCCATTGCATGATCGGGAAAATGGGTATTTAAGATTGACGAAATATTAAATTCACTCTTTAAGCTTTTAATTAAATCAAGGACTATGCGTTGATTTCTAAAATCCAAATTACTTTCTGGCTCATCTAAGATTAAAAGCTGTGGCTGGAGTGCTAGGGCACGAGCAATGAGCACCATCTGAAGTTCTCCGCCGCTAATTTGACTGCAAAGCTTATTTTTTATATGTGTCACACCGACCATGTCCATGACATTTCTTACAATTTCTTTATCATGAGAACCGGGAAGTGCAAACATACCTAAATGCGCTGTCCGACCGAGCGTCACCATCTCTTTAACCGTATAGCTAAATCCCATTTGTTTTCTCTGCGGTACATATCCGATTTGCTTCCACAATATCTTCGAGTTGGAATTTTGGCATGAAACCCCATTAAACGAACTGCTTCCTCCCTGCCATGGCAGAAGCCCTAGCATGCACTTAATCAAGGTAGTCTTTCCGACCCCATTCGGCCCTAAAACCGATAGAACTTCATTGTCTTCAATCTTGAATGACACATTGTTTAGCACAGACACACCGTCCGAATATGCATAATTTCCGTTTTTGACTTCAAAAATCATCCCTTAATCCCCCCTGTCTTTCTAAGCAATGCTACGAAAACCGGTGCCCCGATGATTGCCGTCAAAATTGAGACTGGAATTTCAGCTGTTGTAAGCGTTCTTGCCAATGTATCAATAACAATCATCAAAATTGCGCCGATGAAAATACTTGCCGGCACAACATGTCTGTGATTGTTTCCATATAGCATCCGTGCAACATGTGGGACGAGAAGTCCAATCCAGCTTATCTGTCCACAAATTGAAATTACCGCCGCTGTAACAAGAGTCGCTGAAAAAATGATAATCACTCTAAGTTGCTTAACGGGAATACCGAGTGCTTTCGCCTCATCTTCTTGCAAAGTGAGCGCATTGATTTTCCAGCGCAATAGAAAAATTATCGTCATTCCGACTATTATTAATGGTGCTCCCACAAAAAGCTCTTCATAATTTGCTGATGCAAGGCTTCCCATTAGCCAGAATGTAATGGAGGGAAGTTGGTCATTCGGGTCAGCTACATATTTGATAAGTCCGACAAATGCCGAGAACAGTGCCGACACGACGAGCCCTGACAGCACAATCATCACAAGGCTTGAGCTGTCTTTGCTTGAACTGAGCGCATATACAATCAGCACAGCGACAATTCCAAATGCGAGCGCTAGAAGTTGGATTGTGAAGCCGTTAAAGCCAAATAATATCCCAAGAGCTGCCCCAAAGGAAGCCCCTGCGGCCACACCGAGTGTGTCCGCAGTTGCTAATGGATTTGCAAAAAGTCCTTGAAACGCCGCTCCCGAAGTTGCAAGCCCCGCTCCCACAATTACTGCGAGGAGAACTCTGGGCATTCTTATGTTCCAAATTACTGTGCTTATTGTCGTCGTCACCTCGACATCAGGGAATATCGACGGAAACAGCACCGAAAGTGTCTGCATAATTGAAATGTCATAGTGACCGAGCATCAATGCGAAAAATGAGATTACAAGCAGCACTATAAACATTGCAATCATCGAGAGTAAAAATTTTGTGTAACTTGGCTCTACTAAACCACTTTTTTGCTTCATTATAATTATTCCTCGTCAAAGAACATACTCTTCGCTTGCTCTTGTGTAATTGTGATGTTAAACGCCATGTCATAGAAATCAACCATTTCTTGAACAACATCAATGTCCTCGAAATATGTTGGATATGACTGTTGAGCCATCCAGAGAAGAACGATTGGCATCTCTGCGCTCACGGAGTATGAGATAAAGCTACCAAGTGGCATTTTATGTACTTCACCATCTTGAACCGCTTTTACAAGTGGCCAGTCATTTGCTCTGATTGTATTGTTATACAAATCATCAGGCATTGCAGTCGTGAAATTACTTATAAAAATATTGTCGGGTTGCCAGTCAAATATTTGCTCCATGGTGATTTCAACATTGCTTCCATCAACGCCGCCTGCAACATTGTTTGAGCCTGAAATTTCGCACCAATATTGACCAAAGAAATTATTTCCTGATGTTCTTATTGTGCTGTCGCTATATTGGAACAAGAACAATGTGTCTTTAATTTCCTCCTCAGGAATTGTCGCAACTCTCTCTGCCACCATATCAATCACTTCATTGCTGTAATCTGTGATTGAAAGTACATTTTCATTTGCAGGGTAGATGTCGCAAAGAAGATCAACCCAATTCTCAAAAGTGTCAACAATATTATACTTAAAGTCAGTAACGCCAAATGCAACGCAAGGAATTCCTGCATTTTCAATTGTTTGGCGCAGTTCAGGGGTTCCTGTTGTGATAATAACAACTTGTGGGTCAAGGAGCAGTAATTGCTCGATGTTCACAGCGTTTCCTTGGTAGAAACTTGTGTCAGCCTCAAGAATTTCAGGGAAAAGCTCCCCTACAATCCCATTTGAAATCGCCCCATAAGATGTGCTGTTCATGCCGACGATTGTTTCACCACTTCCAAGGAATAGAGCAAGAAGTGAAGGCATTGGATTTAAGCTTGCAACAACAACTCTGTCAAGTTGTTTTGGAAGTTCCACTGACACACCTTCATGGTCAACGATGGTGATTGTGTCACTTTCTTCATCTTCAACTGCTATATCTGCTGTATCTGCTGTATCTGTGTTTTCATTGTTGTCTGTTGCTGTGTCTGTCGGTGTTGAGGCATCTGCCTCAGCACCTGAATTTGTGTCCTGTGCGCAACCTGCGAACATTGATAGCATTAATATAAATGCAAGTAAAATTGCTATTAGTCTTTTCATAAAGTCCTCCAAAAATTATTTAATATAGTAAAGGAATGATTTTAATTTTTCCTTTGCTGTAATGTCATTTACTCCCTCAAAATTTAGGAGCAGTGTCGGGGTATCTGTGCTATACTTGCTAAGCCCTAATATCGTTTGTGTGTTTTCGTACATTGAAGTCACATCGACAAAGGCATCTGCTCTGCAATGGTATTGTTTTGCTAGGCGATATGATCCGTTTGCCCCTCTAAACTCACCAAGCCATTCTTTTGCGGTTCCTATTAATTCCCCAATATCGTTGCTAAATGGGGAATTATCCCCGAGTGTGCTATGCAATTTTGCGATCATTTTCTCATATCT
>CAYJIE010000097.1:0-7852 GCA_964370145.1 uncultured Oscillospiraceae bacterium | reverse complement strand
CCTCCTGAAAATCAAATAAACAAACAAACTTCGACGTAAATTATACGCTCGAATACAAATTAAAAATCTCAATTTTAATTTGTTGCTCTTTATATTAATTGTTAACACTTTGTTAATTATATGAATTATAACACAAGTGTTAAGTCAAGTCTAGATTACTTATGTTAATTTTTTATCTCGAAGAAGTGACTTGACTCAGGAAATGCCTTAAATTAGCGGCAATATTTATTCAAATTTTTCTTGCTTAAAACTCTTTCTTCTTGTAGAGATGTAGCGAGATAAGATAAGAAATTCCAAACATGATGACGCTAATGATAAAATAAGTTAGTCTGAAAATCAGATCTGCGCTTGCAAAGTCTCTTAAAAATGGTGTTGCAAGCACACTCGCGCCAAAGAACAGCCCAAGTCCCAAACCAATGGAAATTAAAAGTATTGACTCATTTTTATCATGTCCGAAAATTAGTACAAGTGGCGTCATAAATGTTGGGATTGCCAGTGAAAATGCGCTGCCAAAGGCAAAGCCGAATCCAAGTCGCTCAAGGCTTAGTTCATTAGGCATTATGAGCATTATTGCTGCGCTAATGCTTGCCATGATAGCTCCGATTAGAATGAAAAGCAAGAAGGATACATACTTTGCGCTGATAATATTTGCCCTGTTTACAGGTGTAGTCAACTCAAATTTGCTCCATTTTGAAATAGCATCTTTTTGAAATGCAGTACCGGTTAAAGCGCCAAATGAACCAAGTTGCCCAGCGATAATTAAAATTAATCTCATGTGATAGAAAGCTAGTGACGACAAGCAAAACTGAAAAAAGCAGTGACATGATAATGGAGAGCTTAAGGCTACCCTCAACCATATAAAAATTATTCCGTATAAGTCCTCTCATTTTATAACCTCATTTCTTATTTGTTATTTGTGCGTCTTCTTTATATATTGAAAAGCTAAAGACAGCACAAAACCAAGATGGGAACTACTCTTTTGCCAGCAAAGGCAAAATCTCATCAATGCTTGATTTATCAATCAAGACGCTCGGGTAATTCTTTGCAAATTCTTTTCTGTCACGCACAAGAGCTTCGATTTGCAGACCCCTTTTCCGATAAGCGATATATTCAGAGCTATCGAGTTTGTCAAAATCCGCTTGCCTCATGCGAGCAATGCCGTATTCGTAGATTAAGCTGTCTTTTTTCTCCGAGAGTATAATTTCGCCCTTGTCAATAAAAGTGATATAGTCTGCCACTTTTTCAAGGTCACTTGAAATATGCGAAGAAATCAAAATTGAATTGCGATCATCTTCCACGAATTCTAAGAAAACATCGAGTATTTCCTCTCGGACAACAGGGTCAAGCCCAGAAGTTGCCTCGTCTAAAATAAGCAGTTTCGCCTTGTGTGAAAGTGCAACACTTATTGACAATTTCATTGACATGCCTCGTGAAAAAGTTTTAATTTTCTTGTCTTTTGGTAGATTGAAGCGCTCAAGATATGAGAAAAATTTTGATTTGTCCCAGTTTTTGTAGATATTGGCAAGCACTTTTTCAAGTTTAGTCGGCGTCAAATCCGCTGAGAAATTCAAACCGTCGAACACAACTGCAATATCATTTCGTATGTTTGAGCTGTCGTCGCCCATCGCCTCACCGAAAAACTTAACCTCACCGCTGTCTTTAAGGATGATGTTTAGCATCGAATTAATAGTTGTACTCTTTCCAGAGCCATTTTTGCCGACAAAACCCATAATAGTTCCGCTTGGAATGTCAAAAGTTATATTATGAAGCTCAAAATCTGAGTTTTTATAGCTTTTGCAGAGACCCGCAATTTGTAATGCATAATTCATTATTCGCCCTCCTCATAAAAAATTTTTAGTAATCCTGCGATTTTTTCAAGTCCAATACCATTTGTGCGTGCAATATCCGCTGCCGCCATCAAATGTTCCTCGACTCTTTTTTGCTGCTCCTCCTGAATAAAATCCTTGTTTTGCGCAGCGACAAAGCTCCCTCGACCGACAGTAGTTTCAATAAATCCGTCACGAGTCAAGTCTTCATATGCCTTTTGCACTGTGATGACACTGACGTGAATTGTCTTAGCAAGTGAGCGCATGGAGGGGATTGCATCGCCCGTCTTAAGCTCGCCGCTCATTATCATCGCCTTAATCTGCGATGTTATCTGCTCATATATCGGCTTGTTCGTGTTGCTGCTGATTATAATTTCCACGCAGTTCCTCCTTATGTTATATTGTTATGCGCATATAATGTACTTATTGTACAAGTACATTATATGCTATTCAAGTACACTTGTCAAGTCCTTTTTATAATAAAATTTTTATATAACGCTCTAGTATAAGAAAACTTCGTCAAAACTTGGCAAAATTCATAAACTAAGTGGTAGCGAGATAAAAAACTTGATTGTTTATTGACAATGCGTGTGGGATGTAGTATACTTAATTATAAGTACTAGCTGTAAAATTATCGTTGGAGGGGCTTATGGACTGGACAACTGTAATAATTATTGTGTTTGCCTTGATGCTATCATATTTTCTATGGGCAAATGGCTATTTTGTGACAAAGAAAGTCAGTGCGATTTTATTCGCAGGTACACTAAGAGGCAAAAACAAATGTAAACTCATGTTTTCTTCATGTTCGGGTTTTGTGAAAAAGGTGATAAAACTTGAAAGTGGTGAAGTCAATTTTAACTTAAATTGCGAGATTGTCAGCGGAGATTTTAATGTGGAAATTCTTGATCATAATAAAAATGTTTTACTAATGCTCAGTCCAAGTGAGCGCAGTGGCAAAGTTGTTATTGATAATAGCAAGCGCAATTATTTAGTGATTAATTTCAAAAAAGCTGAGGGAAATCTTGAGTTGCTGTGGGAGTAGGATTAAAAACTGATATGCGGCGCATACTATTTGCATTAAAAGAATTGGAGGATAGGGATGTGTACATCAATTGCGTGGAATAATGGGGATTTTTATATCGGGAGGAACATGGATATAAGCTTTGACTTCGATAGAAAAATCGTGGTAGTACCGAGAAATTATCCATTTCAATTCAAGGAAGTTTCAACAATTGACAACCATTATGCCATTATGGGGGCAGCTATGGTTGTGGACAACTATCCGCTTTTTGCGGAAGCGGTGAATGAAAAGGGCCTGTATATGGCAGGCTTGAATTTTCCAAAAATGGCAAAGTACAATAAGAGTATGATAGGAAAAGAGAATATTTCGGTGGTCGAGCTCATGCCGTATATACTGTGTAAAGCGGAAAGCGTTGATGAAGCGAATATGCTTTTACAAAAGATTAATGTAACAGATACTCCGTTTATGCCAAGTCTGCCAATTCCAAGTTTGCATTTTATAATTTCAGATAAAAACAGCTCCATTGTGGTGGAATGTACAAAAAACGGTATGCATATTTATGAGAACAAGACAGGCGTGATGACAAATAACCCATCATTTGACATGCAAATGCACAACTTAAACAACTTCATGCATCTCTCTAATAAAAATCCGACAAATACAATGACAAATGAAATCGACCTAGAACACTATTGCATGGGAATGGGGGCGCTGGGTTTACCGGGAGATTTTTCTTCGCAATCAAGATTCGTAAAAGCATATTTTTTAAAAGCAAATGCTGTGGCGGATAAAACAGAAAGTGCCTCCATGGCGCAAATGTTTCATATGCTAGATGCTGTATCAATGGTGCGTGGTGCGGTGATGGAAGGCGAGAATTACGACATCACAGTTTACGCTTGCTGTATTAATGCGGACAAGGGAATTTACTACTACAAAACATATGAAAGTAGCATGATTAGTGCTGTGAATATGCATAATGAGAACCTTGAAGGAGATGAATTGATTGTTTTTCCATACAACACGAATAGTCAAATTTGCAATGTGAATTAAGATAAATGATGCTAAAGTCACTTGAAAATACCGACCAAAAAAGTTAGAAAGAGAACTAACTTAACAAGGTCGGTATTTTCATTTTTTTCATACAAACAGGTATGTCCATAAAAAAGACAATATTAATATAGAAACCGCTCATAGCAGTGTGCATTGCTCGAGCACGACTACAAACGCATTTTGCGAAAATGGGTGGCTAAAGCGACGATAGACAAATCATAGGCATGATGTGTTTTGCCACATTGACAGTGAGTGAATGCTGTGGTATGATGTTTGGAGCATTTATGAAATGAGAGGGTCTTACAATGTCAATTGATAGAGTAAAAGAATATCTAGGGAAATTTGGGGCAGCAGACAGAGTCTTGGAATTTGAAACATCTTCGGCAACAGTAGAGCTTGCGGCGAATGCTCTTTCCTGTGAGCCTGCAAGAATTGCAAAGTCACTCACTTTTTTATGTGGCGAGCAAGCTGTCATGGTTGTCTTAGCAGGAGATGCAAAGGTGGATAATCAGAAATTCAAGCAGGAATTTCACACAAAGGCAAAAATGCTAACAAAAGAACAAACTGTGGAGCTTGTCGGACATGCAGTCGGCGGAGTATGCCCATTTGCGATTAATGAGGGCGTGTCGCTATATCTTGATGTGTCGTTACAGCGCTTTCAAACAGTTTTTCCTGCATGCGGCAGCAGCAATAGTGCGATTGAGCTTAATATGGAAGAGTTATATGAATACTCAAATCCGATTAAATGGGTGGACATTGGTAAACTTGGCTAAAACAGGGGGGAGCAAATGCAAATTGGAACCATTGGAAATTACATAATTGGCATTAATGCCTTTGGTTTTATATATTTCATTATCTACAATTCATTTTTGATACGTGATGAGGCGACAATTTTTGATAAATTGCTCACCATAACAGCAGTCGTCGGAGGCTCACTCGGCATCTTTATTTCAGTGTTGATGTTTGATAGAAAATTGCAAAAGTCAACCATGATGTCTAGGGTCTTTCTAGTTTGTGTGCTGATTATTCAAGTTATATTGTATATTATCTTAACAAGTGATCGATTTACGAAGTTTTCATTTGCGTTTTGGGAGCTCTTTCTCCGATATGAATTTGCGGTTTATTATTTAATTATTGTGAACTTGCTCACATTTATTCTGTTTGCTTATGATAAATTTCAAGCAATTAAAAGTCGAGGACGCATAAGAATTACGAGTTTACTCGGGCTGTCGCTTGTTGGCGGTGCTGTCGGCGGCTTGCTTGCGATGTATGCCTTTAGGCATAAAACGTCGGTTGACTACTTTTCATATGGATTGCCGCTGATTATAGTAATGCAAATTGTGGTGATGCTTTTTATTAATAATCTGATTTGATGAAAAATCATTTCGCGGAAAATCAGAAAAAACATGGAGAATTCATGATAAATTATACTTATAAAGTGGCGAAAGAACATGAAGGAATGAGCGTGGGCGCATATTTGAAAAATGTTCACGGCGTATCTGCAAAAAGTATAAAAACACTCAAGCTTCGCCCAAAAGGACTTACGCTTAACGGCGAGCATATCCGTGCGGTGGATATAATAAAAGAGGGCGATTTGGTGGCGATTAATCCTAAGGAGAGTTGCAGTGAGTTCCAACATAGCGATATTTATGTTGAAATTCTCTACGAAGATGAAGATGTCATTGTGTATAATAAGCCTGCGAATATGCCATGTCATCCTGCTAGGAATCATCACAATGACACCGTTGGCAATGTGTTCGCAAAAGAGATGGCAAGGCGTGGGATACAGTCGACTTTTCGCTGCATAAATCGTTTGGACAAAGATACATCGGGGACTGTTGCAGTTGCAAAAACACAGCACGCGGCGCATATGCTTCAACAGGCATTAAAAAAGAGCTATGTCGGGATTATTAAAGGGGCATTGCCCGAAACAAGTGGCGATATCATCGGAAATATACAGCGAATTGATGAGATGAGCATAAAACGCAGAGTGCATCCTGATGGGCAATTTGCCAAAACGCATTATGAGTTTGTGCGCTCGGCAAACGGTCATTCGCTGTACCGATTTACACTTCATACAGGGCGTACGCATCAAATAAGGGTGCACATGAGCAGTATCGGCGCACCGCTTGCCGGTGATTTGATGTATGGCGGAGACTGTGGGCTAATAGGAAGACAGGCGCTCCATTGCGAAGAGTTGTCGTTTTATGCAGTGCGCACAAAGGAACTCGTGATTGTAAGGGCGCCACTGCCTGCGGATATGGCGGCGTTGATAGGGGAATAGAGATAACAAAAGACTTCCGTATTTACTAATACGGAAGTCTTTTTGTAATTCCTTGCTTATTCAATCGGGAGATTGTTCATCTTAAGAAAGCTAAGCTTATCCATATAGCCCCTTTGGAAGATGATTTTTCCGTTAACAATGTGGAAAAACCCGCAACCACGGAAACCCTTGGGATCTTTCCACTCCATAATTGCCCATTCGCCGTCTTCGAAAATGTTGTCTAAAATGCAAACCATTTCAGCGAGTTCAAACTCCTCGACAAATCGCTCATATATTGCTTTTTTGCCGACAACAGGTTCGGTAACCACCTGATGATTGACCGCATCATCACTATAAAATTCCGCAAGCATCTTCGCATTTGCACTGTTGAAAGTCTCAATCCATTTAAGCAATACCTCTTTTGGGCTCATGCCTTTTTCAATTCTCATATATATTCCTCTTTTTATTTTAATTATTAATAACCTCGATTTCTACAATGATAACTTCGATGCTATCTCCGATTTTTTTTGAAATTTTCTTTCTAATCTCTTTAAGGACACCGATAATATAACAAATTGAGCCATCGCTGTTTTTAACACCCATGTTGACAATGCTACCAGTGTAGGGTTGTCCGTCAAAAGTGACATTTACTTTTAAGCGCCCTTTACCAAACTCTTTTTTTATATCAATTGGAACAGCGACGAATGCACCGCCTCCGTGTCCTGATTGAAGAGTCGCATTGAAGATGATTTTTTCCATAACACACCTCAATATAATATTAACAAAGCAGTAAAGCCAATCTATGCCTCACACTGCGGATTGACAATCTCAAATCTGCCGTCATTGTTTTTCAATCCCCAATCGCACATCAGCTCAAGAATCGGGAAAAGTGTCTTTCCTTTTTCCGTTGCCGAATATTCAACCCTTGGGGGAATTTCACTAAACGCCTCTCTTGCAATCAGACCGTCAGCCTCGAGCTCCCGAAGTTGATTTGTAAGTGTTTTTTGGGAAACTTCTGTAACGGAACTCATAAGCTCCTTAAAGCGCATGGTGCCGTCCTCAATTAACATATACAATATAAGCGGCTTGCACTTGCCGCCAATCATCTTTAGTGTAATTTCAATTTCAGAATTAACCTGTATTTTCTCCATTGGTTACCTCATCTTCCGTAAGCGAAATAAATGTGCCTTATTGACGAAATAATATAGCTGCATTATAATAAAAACATCTATTATAGTATTATATACTATAACGATAAAAAAGTCAACAAGGAGATTTACATGAAAAAATTGGTTGTAATTACAGGCGCAAGCTCAGGTTTTGGCAAGGAGCTCGCAAAAATGTTCAGCGCAGACGGATATCCATTGCTCCTACTAGCGAGGAGATTAGAACTCCTTGAGGAGATGAATTTGCCGAATACAATTTGCAAAAAAGTTGATGTCACTAATAGGGCGGATTTCGAAGCGGCGGTTCGCTTTGCCGAAGAGAAATATGGCAAGACTGATTTGATTATCAATAATGCTGGGATAATGCTCCTGGGAAATCTTGAAACTCAAGACGCAAATGAGTGGCAAAAAATGCTCGATGTAAATGTGATGGGCGTAATGAATGGTATGCAAATTGTTATGAACGATATGAAAGATAGACAGAGTGGAACGATAATCAATCTATCGTCAATTGCCGGGGTTAAGC
>CAYJIE010000096.1:0-8350 GCA_964370145.1 uncultured Oscillospiraceae bacterium | reverse complement strand
TCACAGCGCCTGTCAGCACAATTGGAGTTTCAAAATCGTCTATACCAACAATAGACATTGCGATGAGTGCCTTACCAATTGAACTTAAAAGCCACGCCGCAAGTTCCTCTTTACTCATTGTGTCAATTAAACTGTTAAATTTATTCTCAATTGTAGAAAGAGATATATTTCGCATGGCACGAAATTCTTCCGGCTGGGCATCATGAATTCTCGTACTCGCAAGTTCTTCAAGCTCTTGTAGGCATGGAGTGGAGAGCCCGAGTTTAGCGCCACATCGCTCAATTAGAAGTCCTGCATTGACATCACCGGTACCGCTAATTCTCTTTGACTCAAATCCATTGATGATTTCAGGCATCACATGCATAGCAAAGGTAGTGGGGTTGTTTAAGTAAATCCATTCTATTTGCGCCGATAACAGCAGAATATATATTAGCGCTAAGATGTGAAATATTAAAATAGGGGACACCTAGAGTTGCGGATATGCTCTCGCCCACAGATTGACCTGCGATAAAGCAAGGTAAACTATCATCGCTGTCACGAAATCTATCCGTAGTTACAACAGCTGACGGCGTGCAACGAAATTTTTCAACTAATTCGCTGATTAGCGTTGGTAGTGCCTTCATATGCATTACAGCAGCTTCATTTTGACGCGGCAATTTCTCCCCCTTCTCCAAAGTGAACGGAAGGCGAGCTGAAAAATGGGCTGGAATATTGTGTTTTAAAATATTATCAATAGCAAATAGAGCACCATTACCGATGTTTAGGTCTTGGTTGCTCTCATATTTCGGTATTTCAAATCCTGCAACTGAAGTTGAACTATCACTCGTGTCAATGCCAAGGCACCAGCGTGTCAAATTGTTGGACATTCGATGTCCTCCGTTCATGTAATACTAAATATGGTTATATCGTCTTTGCAAATGCACCCAAAATTCCATTTACAAAAGCTCCTGCCTCTTCGCCCTCAAATTCTTTCGCGAGAATTACAGCTTCATTTATAGCTGTTCCGACGTCAACATCTTCACACTCTCTCGTCTCGTAAATCGCAATGCGAAGGGCGGTGAGAGAGAGTCGTGAAATTCTGCTAATCTTATAGTTATCACTATGCGCCTCAATTGTCTTGTCAATACTCTCCAGCGTTGAAACTACACCAAAAAAGACTTTTCTAGTATAGTCACTGTCAACAATTTTATCTAAAGGCTCCTCAATAAGTTCTTCGTCATGGATTGTCGCCTCATTATAGTAAATCTCAGCATCACCATATTGAAAAAAATATGAGTAAAGAAGTAGATAGGCGTTTTTTCTTGCCTCATGTCTTGAAATTTTTTGTTTCATTATTTACTCCGTCTTTAATTACAGCTCTTTAACCACCGTATCAGCTACCTTTTTTTCTTTGACATTTGCAATCCCCATAACATATACATTTACAGTGCGCACTGTCATTCCTGTCATTGCCATGACTTCTCTTTTTACTTCGCTTTGTACTTTAAGCGCAACCTCTTGAAGCTTTGCACCAAATTTTACAACAATACCGATTTCAATTTCTACATCATTTTCAAAAATTTCAGCACGGACACCTTTGACAAAGCTCTTTTTTCCTGAAATCATTCCCTTAATATCGGAAGTAGCTTTTTGAGCAAGAGCTGAAACTCCATCGCATTCCTTAGCAGAAATTGCGGCAATTGAAGAAATAACATCTTCAGAAATTTTAACATTTCCATCTTTTGTTTCGTAATTTGTACTCATATATCAATCTCTCCTTATGAATTAAATCTGCACAGCTGTTAATTCAGCTTGACTAATTTATAATTATAACAAATTATATGTAAAAAGTCAATGAATTAAGCATTAATTTTGAATTTATTTTAATTGTTACAACCACAGATTTTATTATTAGTAAAGACAGTGTAATATTATAAATTATACAGAGCAGTGGCGTTATGTTGCCACTGCTCTGTATTGATTTTAGTCACTAAACAATGTCATCGGATCAATTTTCTCCCCATTTTCCAAGACTTCAAAGTGTAGATGCGGCCCTTGCATCACTTCAATTATTGAAGTTTGTCCGACTCCGCCAATGGTTTGTCCCATTTCAACATCTAAACCGATTTCAATACCACTTGCGACTTGTTCCATCAAATTGCAATATCTTGCAATGATTTCATCTGTGTGCTTGATTTCGACAACAGTCCCAAGAAAATCATCTACATATACATTTGAGATGATACCACTTGAAATCGCTCGCACCTTAGTGCCCTCATCTGCAGAGAAATCAACCCCACTGTGTACACGATAATCACTGAGGGTTGAATTGAACACGAGTTCATCATGTGAGAACTCATGTGTAATTGTACCTTCGACAGGGAGGACAAATAGTGCTATTTCCACTTTGTCTTCAATTGGGTTTTCCGCTGTGCTAACTGTTGTGCTCTCAATTGGAGTCGGGGTTTGCGGAGTTGTTGGAATCGGATCTGGTGTCGGCTCTGGGGTAGGTGTCACTTCAACTTCCGGTACGATATCCTCTTGTGGAATGATTTCCACATTTGGCTCGTCTTCAATTTCCAAAATATCATCGTCTACTGTTGGAGGAATATAGTCTGGGACTTCGAGTGTGAACGGCTCAAGTGGTTCATTAATTGTATCGGGCGTCAAAAATCCCGAAACACCGTAAAACACGGCAGCACCTGCAAGAACTGCGGCTCCTACAACCACCATGGTTGTCACAATAGTGCCATCATTTTTGCGGCTACGATTTCTTTTGTTATTATTCATTTCTGTACTCCTTATGCTTATAAGTTTGGATTTGCACATATTATTGCCAACTTTTGTCAGCCTTATTCAAAGAATTTGCAATTAATCTCATCAGTCCAAAACTGTTTCATATTGAAGTATGCGCTCAGCAATGCTCTTAAAAACAGGATTTGCACTCTCGCTTCCCGAGCGACCATTTTCAGCGAGCACAACGAGAGTATATTTTTTTGTATCAGCAGGGAAGAAGCCTGCAAAAATACCGTGAACCACACGCTCACCGTCAATGAGCCAACCCGTCTCAGCACTGGAGGTTTTTCCTCCGGCGCTTGAATTGATTGGTTTTGCATTTGTTCCCGTGCCACTTTCACAAGTTTTGACCATCAATTCAAGTAGTGCATTGGCAGTGCTCTCGTCAATAATTCTTGTTGGAGGAGATTCTTTATTTATTGAAGGAATAACATTGCCGTCTCTGTCAACAAGCCCTTCAATAAGCGTCGGTATTTCAAAAAGCCCATCGGCTGTCAATGTGCGAACGAGCATTGCAAAATCAAGAGGACTTGCCAAAATATCCCCTTGTCCAATTGCAGTGTTCGCAATCACTCTTTCATTTTCAAGTGAGGACAGAGAGGGGAGAACTCCGGCTTTTTTATCAATACCCATCGCAATTGAATATGAGCTGTCAAATTGCAAGGCAGATGCAATTTCAAGTATTCTCTCATAATCAAGTTTTTCGCTTATATCGATGAAATATGTGTTGCAACTCTGCTTAAATGCAGTCTCAAAATCAATTCTGCCATGCCCATTTTCATTATGACAGCCAAAATTTTGCCCCAGCACATCAATATTGCCGGTGCATGTGTATATATGGTCGGTTTCGCCCTCCTCAATCGCAACAGCGGACACAATTATCTTAAAAATCGAGCCGACATTATAAGGCTCAATTGCACGATTTAGAAATTGAGCATCAGGAGAATGCAAATAGGCTGAAATATTGGTACTGTCATATGTCGGAGTGCTTGCCATTGCGCGGATTTTATTCGTCTCATTCTCGATTAAAACAGCCGCTCCCTTTTCAATTGCTTGCAATTCCTCCTCAACAATTCGCTGCAACTCCAAATCAATTGTGAGGGAAACTCCGCCATTAGAATAATAATTATCGTCAGTGAGGTAAATATCACTGTGAATGAGAAGTTCGCCAGTAGCAAGCTTTTGTCCAGTGCCATATACTTCGCCGCTCATCTCATTGAGGTAATCGTTATAGCCTGCCTCAATCCCAAGCATACCTATACTGTCATTGTTTGAGGTATAGCCAAGAACATGCAAGGCGAACGGCGTCTTAGCTCTCTCAAAGGTTTCAATCACTCTAAGCCCCTCAACTTCTTCAATTTCTCTATTTAAATCAATTGCAAATGGGTCGCCTCGTAAAAAAACCTCATCAATTTCTTCGTGACTTGCATCGCTGTGATAAAAAAGCGTATTACAAACCGCCTCGCCATCAATCACCTTATGTGGCTCGACTAAAGCTCGGTACGAGTAGAGCGGATAGTTCATCACACGCATATAGCTATCATATATAAAACCCCTATGAGTTGCAACGGGGATTAAAAGCTGTTGCTGACTTTGCGCTGATTGTACAATTTGAGTTGCGTACGGGCTTGCAGATAAATAGTATAGTCTAGCGGTTAATATGGTGAGCATGCATGTAAAGGCAAAATATACGAGCACAGCTCTTTTTAACTTCAAAAACAATCACCCCTGTCTAATATGTTAAACATATTATAAGAGGTGATTGCAAATTTTAATCATTTAATTGTCATTAGTCAGTGAAATTATTACAATTTTCCCTTAGCTAGGTTTAGTCATGCCATGCATAAATCCGTCTAATTCATTTTTTGTTATATCACAGGCGACAATTTCATCGTCAATAATCAGAAGATTAGCACGGATTTCACTATTTTCTTGACCTTCGCCGTAGTTGATAACGACATATGACCAGCGCTTTGCCCGCTCGCCGGCATGCTCTTGAAGATCAAGTCCCTGCTCCTTTTGCAGCTCATTATAGCTTGTGTAAACGCTGTCAAATTCCTTTGGAATGACAACTTCCATGACTTCAACAGCCGCTTCCTCAACCTCCCAGCCAAAACTTCTTATGAAGTTTACTCTGTCCTCATTCGTTTTAATCTTGTCATAACTGATTTTTTCTGAACTATTATTGCTATCAGAACTTGTGATTCTTGCGTCATCTGAATTTGAATATGTAGCCCAGAGCATGGCGGCTGCAATGAGGACGAAAATCCCCAACAGGATTTTCATAATCAGGTTCTTATTAATTTTTATAGATTTAACATACATAGCTTTCTTCTCCTAACTTCTTTTAGTGCAATATATGCCGCTAATAAGAATAATATGATATTGATATTTATTTATTCACAATTTTAGGATATAATAACCTCAAGTAACGATGCTTCGGTTATTATAAGTGCGTTTTGCGAAACGCATTGCATTCGACATGTTTCTCGTTGCTTTCACAACAACCGAAACATATGTCACCATTATATCAAAATTCTGCGAATTTTAGGATATAATAGTAAGCCATATTAAATAAGGAGGTTTGCAATGAGCAATCCTATTGAGCACAATCCATCTCCTAAGAGGAAAAGCGACTTTAAGTTTTTACCTGAATTAATAACAGTCATTGTAGCGCTCATCTCATTCTATTTTACGATACCTGCAATTAATCTTATGTCACAGGAATTATATTCATATCTGATTTTTGTTTTAATTGTATATACCGTGCTTAAAATGCCAAAGTTATTTGGTTCGATTAGAATTAATACTGAAAATGGATTTAAGCTAAATCTAAAAGAGTTTTCACTAAGACTTTGGCCAATTTATACTATCTTTGCGCTAATTGCATTTAGTTTTCTTGGTCAACTTATTGCAACACCGATTATCAGGTCAGATGACTATAAAAATCTGCTTGAAATTGAGACAGGGGATTTTGCGCAAGATGTTCAAAATGTGGACTATTCTAAAATTCCGCTACTAGACAAGACTTCTGCTGCGATGCTTGGAAACAGAAAACTAGGTGAACTTTCAGACATGGTCAGCCAATATGAAGTGGCGGATGACTATGTTCAAATTAATTATAATCAAGTCCCTGTTCGTGTTACACCATTGGTGTATGGTGACTTTTTCAAATGGTTTGCAAATCGTGATGTCGGAATTCCTGCGTATCTTATTATAGATATGATTGACCAAGGGGTGGAAGTTGTGAGACTTGAAGAGGGGATTAAATATTCTGACTCGGAGCCCTTTGGCAGAAACACAATGAGATATCTAAGATTTAAGTATCCAACATATATTTTTGATGATGCTCGCTTTGAGATTGATGAGAGTGGTGTTCCATATTGGGTGGTCCCAAGACTTGAGCGCAATATCGGCTTATTCAGTGGCTCCGATGTCCAAGGCGCCGTGCTCTTAAATGCGGTCACCGGCGAAACACAGTACTATCCTGTTGAGGAAATCCCAACTTGGGTTGACAGGGTATATGCTGCGGATCTGATTTTACAGCAATATGACTACTATGGAAAATATCAAAATGGTTTCTTTAACACAATTTTCAGCCAAAGAGGCATGACAATGACCACTGACGGATATAACTATCTTGCTATGAATGATGATGTTTATGTCTACACAGGAATTACCTCTGTCGGAAGTGATGAGAGTAATATCGGATTTATCCTGTCAAATCAGCGAACAAAAGAGACGAAGTTCTATGCGATAAGCGGTGCGGAGGAGTTTTCTGCAATGGATTCCGCCGAAGGCGTTGTGCAACATCTTGGCTACAATGCGACTTTCCCACTTCTTATCAATGTAAATGGACAGCCAACATATATAATGGCGCTAAAAGATAATGCGCAACTTGTGAAAATGTATGCAATGGTCAATGTTTCAAGCTATCAAATTGTTGCAACAGGGGAGACCATTTCCGAAACTGAAAAGCGCTATAATGAGAGAATGTCTGGTGAGGGAGTTGAGCTCGATGAGAGTTCAAAAGCAACGAAGAGTGGCACAGTTGAGGAAATTAGAAGCTATGTGCTCGACGGAAATACAATTGTTCTAGTTAAACTTATAGGCGACTCTACCTTCTACCAATTTGAGCCATCTAATGATGAAATTTCTGTTTTATTAAATCAAGGCGATGTGATTAGCTTTAGCTACTATGCATATGCGGACTTCACCCCGATTATTGAAGCAAGTGAGCTTGCAATGGGTTAGTGAACTAAGCTAAAAGTCTAAACTAAATAAAAGCTGCACCTTAAATCGGTGCAGCTTTTATTATTTAATGGGGCTAATTTGACTTGTGTAATTATAAGTTTTTGATGAAAAAGTTCTTTGCATTGTCCCACATGATTTTGTTGACAATAGTTTCACTGTAATTATGTTTTAACATGTATTCAGCAATATTATACGACTTTGAGACATCTTCAAGCCCTTTAATTTTAAGGTGAATTCCGTCAAAATCACTTCCAAGACAGAGATTATTCTCACCGCCTAGTGCGAGCACATATTCAATATGCTTTATCACATCGTCTAGTGTGACAACTTCCTTGTCACAAATAAATCCAGGGAAAAAGCAAATGCCCATAAGACATTGCTGTGCTATCATATGCAAGACAATTTCTTTTTTCAAGTTGCGATTGTTGTTATGGACATCATATATATTTGAGTGGCTAGCTACAAATGGTCTTTTTGCAATTTCACAAACTTGCTCAATTGCCATAAAAGACAAATGAGATATATCAAGAGTGATATTGCGGCTCTCCATTTTCGCAATAATGGCTTTACCGCGCTCAGTGAGCCCTGTGTCTTTTCCATCACCTCTAAGCTTGATAAATCGTTCATCAGATATGGAGTTTGGAGCATCACTCATCAAATTTCCACAGCCATACTGCGTGTTTGCGAAATGTGTCAAGCTTATTAACTTTACACCCTTATCGGCATAAAAATCAAGATCTTTGTCATCGTCTTCGAACACGCAAGCGCTCTCGATTGAAAGCAGCGCGCCGCGTCCACCATGTTTTTCGATATGCTCAATATCAGCAGCAGACATTATATGTCTAATGTCATATGTGTCTAACATATGGGAGAATGCATCAATATAATCGCTTGCTAGCTTTTTTAGAGACTCTTGCCCATCGAGAATATTGAAAAACATAGCAAAAGTTTGAATAACATTATCATAAGTGCAGAGTTTGTCATAAGTGACATCGAAACCGCCCTTATTAAATCCTTCACGGTTATTCACATAGGGCATAAGTGTATCACAATGCGTATCAAATAATTTTCTTCTCATCATAACCTCCCTAAAGTGTACTATCAGTTAAAAATCGCTCCTTTTAAATGTTAGCACAAGGGGATTTATTTGTCAAGTATTAATCGTAGAAGGCAAAAAGAATTTTTGCATCGCTATCACCAATGTTTAAGTAATCATGCATTGCTAGTGAGGGAATATAAATAGAGTCGCCTTGTGAAACGATATATGAATTATCATCAACATCTGCTCGAAATTCTCCGTAGAGTACATAAGCCACTTCAG
>CAYJIE010000095.1:0-8468 GCA_964370145.1 uncultured Oscillospiraceae bacterium | reverse complement strand
CGAGGCAAGGCAAAAATACGAGAGCACTAAGTCGTTTCGCCACGATATGAAAAACCATATGACCACGCTTGCAAGGCTGATTGACAGCGATGAGACGATAAAAGCCAAGGAGTATCTATCACGCTTTGACGAACAGGTGACCGCTCTGTCTTTTGATTATACCTTGCAGACCGGTAATGCAGTTATAGATATTTTACTAAAAGAAAAACTTGGTTTTGCCAAAGAGCAGAACATCAAGGTTTCGTGTGATGCACTGTTCCCAAAGGATTTTATCGTAGATGACTTTGACCTTTGCGTCATCTTTTTTAATGCACTCGACAATGCGATTAAAGGCAGTGTCCATGCTGATGAGAAAGTTATTGACATTGTTGCAAAGAAGAATAAGGACTTTTTTGTCATCGATATAATGAACAGTTTTGCTCCTTTGCGATATGAAAAGGGTCTTGGCATCGGGCTTGAAACCATTAAATTTATCACTGAAAAGTATGGTGGTTTTTTAGAGATAAGCTTGGCGGAGAATATATTCAGAGTTAGCATTATGTTTTTGCTAAAGCAATTTTGATTTAGCTTTGCCAACTGCATAACTACGCTTGCGCACTAAAATGCCACGCTCGTGCTACTTCTATTGCACTTTGTGATTTATTCCTCTACAATTATTGTATAAACTTTAATTGTGGAGGTAAAAAGTTTGAAAAATAAATTTCTCAAACGGTAGTTTTGTACTTTTCGGTCAAAAGGTGACCGAAAAGTACAAAACATACAGAAAGGAATGGTTATAATTATGAGTATAAGTGCAATCAGTGGTGCAGCGCAAAATTATTCACCAGAGCAAACGAGCGGAGCGGATAAGGTAACACAGCTTAAACAACAGCTTCAAAATCTAAGCAATCAGTTAGATGAGATTAAGGGCAATGACAAACTTGACCCAAAGCAAAAGGAAAAGCAGATTGAAAGTCTTGAAAAGAAAATAGCGGCTCTTGAGAAGCAGATTGCAAATATGCAAAAGAGTGAGGCGCAGGCAGAATCCACGGACAAGGACGATGCGAAAACACAGTTAGAGGAGCATAATGAGCAAAGCGAAGAGCGAGATGAAGAGAGTGAATTTGCACTGCCACGAGTGCTAAAAAACAGACACCTTGAAGAATATGCATAAAGCGGGTGTGCAGTAATAAACAAAAATACTTTTTATAATATGAAAATCATGGCTTTTGCATGAATAAAATAGAATAAATGGCTATAAAAAATCCTTGAAAATACAGTGTTTTCAAGGATTTTTTGGCGAGATTATTCTCCGTCCCAATGCAGATGTTGCCAAAGAAGCAAACGAAGCACCTCACGAACAAAGCATAGAAACAAAGAATTAAGGCTATACAAGATAATGCACGGTCAAATAAAATCTTGCAAATAATTAAGCGCCCGACTAAAACTTTACTCGTTTTAGTCGGGGGCTCTTTTTATGAGTTTATAAGTTACTTACCCAATCTCACGAAGGCGCTCCACGATGGATTTGCGTTTCGTATTGTTATAAATTATCAGCGGTGTTGCAAGCGATATAACTCCCAGCAGTAGCGATATGATAACAATCGGTGCAAGTTCAAAATTGTAGTTTGATGCAATCATGGTCTCACTTAGCATATCGACGATATAATAAGTCATCAGCGAGCCTATTGTTACTAAAAATACAACAACAGCAGTCCCGTAAAACAGCCCCTCTCCAATGAGCATTTTTTTCATTTGCGTCCCTGTCATTCCAAGACTTTGGAGCATTGCAAGCTCTAATTTCCTTGCGGACACTGAAGTTATCATCGTATTTATAAAATTTATAACCCCGATGAACCCCAAAATAAAGCTAAGTGTATATCCTGTTACTAAATATGTGTTTTTCAAGTCGGCAAACTCCTCCACGAAAAGTGCCTTACTCTCATAGTCAAGTGTTGGGTCGATATTATTCGTGTAGTTTGCGATAAACTCCTCAATTTGTGATACATTCTCCTCACTTGCCCAAATTGTGGCATTGAGTGGATTTCTATTTGGAAGTTGCTCTAAAAATTCACTTTCAGGCAAAATAAAATACACATCAAGCGGCACACCATATCTCTTATCAAGTGCATATGGCAAAATACCTGCGTCAAGCACCTCATATTCTTTCGTGTTGCCATTTCCAAAGTCGATTAGGACAGTCTCACCCACGCTGTAATAAATTTCATCGGGGAAAGCAACTCCATAATATCCTGTGGTCAGTACATAGTCACCTGTTTTGAAAAGCTCAATTTGCTCGTCAGTCAAATACTCTTTACCCACAATGTCATTACTCTCAGTTGCGAGCTTATCCATTAAATTATCAGACACAGCGTAGATAAATGAAGCGATTAAGTCATCTTCTAAGTCTATAAGTGAACCCTCCAACCATCTTGACTCTCTATCAGCATAGTTATCCAAAGAAAGCTCCACATTCGCCTTTGCGCTCTCTGACAACACATGCGTTGACGGTAAAACATAGACCTTGCCGACTTCTAAAATTCCATCAAGTGCGGACACTTCGCTTATAAATTCCTGTGTGACGCCGTCTATAACTCGGTCACCCCCAAGATTTAATATAGCGGAATGCGACACCACAAAATCACTCACGACAAAGCGGCTTAAATATTCGGCCATGTCAAGGCCATTCACAAAGGTATAAGTGATGTTGAAAATGAGTGCGGAGAGCGAGATAGAAATTACCACGAGAGCGGTTTTGAGCTTGTTCCGCTTTATGTTCGCCAGAGCCATTGAAAAAGCTGTGACTTTTTTCGTTCTCTTCGTGTTTTTCACTTTTTTATCAACACTCGTGTGCCTAATTGCTTCAATGGGCGAGAGTTTAGCGATGAATTTGCAAGGTCTGTTGCAAGAAATTTGTACTGTAATTAGTGAAAACACTGTCGCCACAACAAAAATCAGCGGATTTATACTGACGACAAAGTCGTCAAAATTGCTCATTCCCATTATCGCTGGCATTAGATTTGCGCCGACAAAATAACCCATGGCAAGTCCGAGCGGAATGCCGATGACAGACAGAATTAAGGCTTGGAGTCGCACTATTCGCTTTAGTTGCTTTGAAGTTGTGCCGATTGTCTTTAGCAGTCCGTAGAATTTTACATCGTTTGATACGGAAATTAAAAAGATGTTGTAGATGATTAAATACCCAGAGCTTGTTATGATTGTATACAGAACTACAAGTAGCATTATAGAGCCTGCGTCAATTTGGGCAGTCATATATGCCCAGTTGACACCAGCATCGACCAAATCCATGTCAAAACCCATTCGGTCATTTAATGCACTCATTTGACCTTCAATGTCAAAGCTTGTTGGGAAGTTGAAGTTCGCCATAACAGAGCCTGCCGAAAAAGAGATGTCCGTAGACATTTTATCAAAATAGGAAAGCACATCGTCGCCGACCCAGAGTGGAGCGACTTCAAGTGCATATTCATATGAAGTGACAACTTGTGATACCGCAAGTGCTGGGTCAACTTCGACAATTCCGCTGACAATGAAATTGTCCTCATAGTCAACTCCATTTGCACGGAATTTCAGTGTCACTTCTTCGCCAACTTCCACAGGCACACCGAGTGCTTTAAGTATACTATCAGCAATTACAACTTCGTTTTTCGCACTTGGCATTGTGCCAATTTCAGGGTACATGTAAGAAGTTTTTGCGTATTGTTCATCGACATAGCTCATTTCGGTGTGAAGTTTAGACAGCCCCTCATTGTCAAGTTGTCCTATAATGATGCGATAGCCAATGTCTTTGACTTCGCTGTCGCTCTCCACCATTTCATAGAAATCCTGTGTTAGATATTTGTATCCACCATGGAGCGACGATCCGACTTGGCGCATGTATGAGTCTTGCACGGTGTCAACAATGCTCAGCCCAATTGTAACAACCGAAGTGAACAGTAAGGCGGTGAGTGCAATTGCGATAACCGCAATGATATTTCTCGTCTTATTGGCAAAAAAGCTCTTTATTGCGATGTTGCGTATCGCTTTTTTGTTCTTCACATTAAACATTGTGCTCACCGCCATTCACGATAAGCCCGTCCTCAATGCGAATTATTCGATCAGCAAGCTGTGCCACTTCTTCATTATGGGTAATCATCACAATGGTTTGTGCAAATTTTTCACTGCTGACTTTTAGGAGTGAGAGGACATCTAAACTTGTTTTGCTGTCAAGATTTCCAGTCGGCTCGTCCGCTAAAATAATTGCTGGTTTTGACGCAAGCGCCCTTGCGATAGCGACCCTTTGTTGCTGTCCGCCGGAGAGATTGTTCGGCAGATTGTCAAGCTTGCTTTCAAGCCCAAGTGTCTTAATCACATTGTCGACAAATGCCTTATCCACCTTGTTTCCGTCAAGCTCAATCGGCAGCACAATATTTTCATAGACATTTAGAACAGGCACGAGGTTATAATTTTGGAAAATGAAGCCGATTTTTCGTCTTCTAAAAATTGTAAGTTCCTCGTCTCTTAATGTGAAAATGTCCTTGCCGTCAACAGTGACAGTTCCACTTGTCGGACGGTCAAGTCCTCCAAGCATATGGAGCAAAGTGGATTTTCCACTGCCAGATGTTCCGACGATTGACACGAATTCTCCGTTTTCCACGGAAAAATTGACGCCGTCAAGTGCGTGGACAGCAGTTTCACCACTCCCGTATATTTTCTTTAGTTCAGTTGTTTTTAGAATTGTCATTAAATTTTCCTCCATCGCATAATTTACATAATTAAAGCTTACGCAGTAGATGTGTTTTTGGCTGCTCAGTAAGCTTTAATTTAATTATACAATGCAAATCTTTCGAGAATCTGTCAAGAATCTTAAAAGATGAAATTAAATTCTTACAGTTTTGAAAGATTTAAGGCAATGCTTACTTTATTCTTTTGGCAAGAACACCGAAAACACCGACCCTTCACCGAGTTTTGATTTTACTTTTATATAGCCGTTTTGCTTTGAAATTATCTCCCTTGCAAGATACAGTCCAATTCCGACGCCGTCTTTTTCATATGAACTCTCACTGCGATAAAATCTTGCGAATATTTTCGGAATTTCGTCCTCCGATATGCCAATTCCATTGTCACTAATGTCAATACGGACAAACATTTCATATGCACTCATACTAATTTTCGTGTCGGTGCTTTCATATTTTATCGCATTGTCGATTATGTTAAAAACCGCCTCACTTGTCCATTTTAGGTCATAGCATAAGCTAATTTCACTTTCAATTACATGCACACTCGGAAAAGCTTCTTTAATAGCGATATAAAGCAAACTCGCAGACTGCACTTTTGGTTGCACAGAAATTATTCCATTTTCAAGCCTTGAAGTTTTGACAAGGGAGGTGATGAGAAAAGTGAGCTTTTCCGTTTGACTTTTCAGTAGGGCATTATATTTTGCGTATTCCTCTTCATTTATACACTCCAAAAGAAGCTCGCTGTAAAGTGAGATACTTGCAAGTGGTGTTTTCGTCTGATGACTTATGTCGGAAATCAGCTCATCAATTTTAAGTTTCTGCTCTGTTATCTTTGCCTTATGCGAGCCTGTCTGCATGAGATATTTATGCAGTTTGCTCTCAATTTGTGACGCTTTACTCTCGTCAAAATTGCTTTCTATATCTTCACCGCTTATCGCTTTGTCAAGCATCGTGTTTAATCTATTAAGAATTTTATTTGTCCTAAACATTTTGCCACATATAGCCAATACCATAGACAGTCTTGATACAGCTATCCTTTCCAAGTTTTGTGCGCAGTCGTTTCACGCTTACAGAGAGTGCGTTTTCGTCGACATAGTCAAGTCCGTCAGTCCAAATTCGATCAACTAAAAACTCTCTTTTTAGTGTGATACCATTGTTATCGGTCAAGAGTTTTAGAAGTTTTTGCTCAGTCTTTGAGAGGTCAATATTTTGCCCCGACACATAAAATTCCATCTTGTCAAAATCAAAGTAAAATGCACCGTTTTTGTAAGTATTCTCACTGCTTTTCTGCCTTAGCTGGGTGTTCACTCTCGCACGAAGCACGGCAAGACTAAACGGCTTCGTGATGTAGTCATCAGCGCCACGCTCAAGCCCTGTGATAATGTCCGTCTCAAGGTCATTGGCGGTTAGTAATATGGTTTTTGTATTTGAAGTTTTGCGATACTCTGCAAGGAATCCCACACCATTTCCGTCAGGCAAATTTATATCAAGAATAATTAAATCCACTTTGTTTTCAGTTAAAAAATCTTTAGCTGATTTAAGATTGTATGCTTTGTGCAAAGATGTGCCATCGTTTTTTAGCGCAAGTACGATGCCGTCGCAAAGCGCAATATCGTCCTCTATTACAAGTATATTTGTCATTAATATCTATGTGCCTTTCTGTTTTTATATAGATTAGTATATCATAGTTTTCATTCATTAACAACAATCTAATTTTTCCGATGTATCAATATACACTTGAAACTATGCTGTGTTTTTTGTTATAATAGATTTATTGATATTGTGATGAAAACAAAGAAACAAGGACGGTGACGATGAAGCAATGAAAAAAATATTGATTATAGAAGATGACAACATCATAGCAAAAGCGCTTGAAAAGCACCTGATTTCATGGGCTTACGAAGTGAAAACAGTCACCGATTTTACAAGTGTTATAAACGAATTCATATCATTTGCACCGCACCTCATTTTGCTTGATATTTCACTGCCGTTTAAGAATGGGTACAGCATTTGCGAAGAAATTCGCAAGACTTCAAAAGTGCCGATTATCTTCATTTCCTCTGCAAGTGAAAACATGAACATCGTTTTAGCGATGAGCATGGGCGGCGATGATTTTGTCGCAAAGCCCTTTGATTTAGAAGTGCTGACGGCGAAAATTCAAGCGATACTGCGGCGAAGTTACGATTTTAACACGGAGCAAAAAGCACTAACTGTGAAAGATGTCACGCTGCAATTAGAAAATGCCGTGTGCAGCAGTGGCGAGAGTAATACACAGCTTACAAAAAACGAATTTATTATCCTTAAAACGCTTATGCAGGCAAAGTCTAAAATTATTTCACGAGATGAAATAATGGCAAAACTATGGAACACTGATGTTTTTATTGACGATAACACCCTCACTGTGAATATTGCAAGGCTTAGAAAAAAGCTGTCTGACATAGGGGTAAGTGATTTTATTGAAACGAGGAAAAATTTAGGCTATGTTATCAATGATTAAAAAATATGTGTTGCAGAAAATGCCTTTATTTGCCGTAATAATGGTGACTTCGCTGATTTTTTCTGTGGTGTTTTTCACTGAGAACGTGCCACTCGACACAGTTTTATATGGGTTTTTAATCTCCACCGTTGCTCTCATAGTGTATATCGCTTTGGATTTTCGAAGCTATGCAATAAAAATTAAAACACTAAGTGCAGTAAAAGAGAATGTACAACACAAAACAGATTCACTGCCACGAGCAAGCAGTGAAGTAGAAATGCTTTACACCGAAATTGCGCAAAATTGGGAGATGTTGTATAACCAAGCGCAGTTAGAGAAAGTGAAGAACATTGCACAAACTTCAGACTTTTACACAAAGTGGGTGCATCAAATTAAGACGCCGATTTTTGCCCTCTCCCTCTTGGTGCGTGAGCAGAAAGATAACCACATGATGCTGTCAGAGCTCTCTAAAATTGAGCAATATACAAATATGGTGCTGGGTTATTTAAGGCTGTTTGAGAGCGACAATGACCTTGTGATAAAAAATGTGAATGTCAAAGGGGTTGTTTCCGAGGTTCTTAAGAGTTTTGCACCAATTTTCTTGGCGAAGGGACTGCGACCTGTTTTGGAGCTTGATGATTTTTATATCATGACCGATGAAAAACATCTAAAATTTGCATTTAGTCAAATTGTGTCCAACGCCGCTAAATATAGCACCTCTGGCGACATTCATATCACCGCAAAAGACAGCGTGCTAAAAATCTCTGACACAGGGATAGGTATTGATGCGTCCGACTTACCACGGATATTTGACAAGGGTTTTACAGGATTTTCGGGTAGAATAGAGGAGAAGTCCACAGGGCTTGGGTTGTATCTTTGCAAAAAAACGCTTGACCTCTTGGGGTTTAGCATCACTGTGCAATCCAATAAAGGGCAAGGCACCGATGTTTTTATAGATCTGTCACAGGAAAGTAGACTGCATGAATAAAAAAGGTTGGAATTTTGCAAGTTCCAACCTTTTAACCTTACAAAACTGTAAGGTTACTTTAATGTTAAGCTATGGCATTATGGTTTTCTTTGGGTTACAATGAAAGCACTAAGATAGTGAAAGGACGATTATAATGATGGAATTATTACAAGTGAGAAACCTAAAGAAAACTTATGGAGCGAAGCTGTCCGCCAACACTGTGACGGCACTTAGTGACGTGAACTTTTCTGTTGCAAGTGGAGAATTTATCGCAATTATGGGTGAGTCGGGTTCTGGCAAGACAACTCTT
>CAYJIE010000094.1:0-8529 GCA_964370145.1 uncultured Oscillospiraceae bacterium | reverse complement strand
GTGCTAATAAATTTTAGTAAAAATCCAATACTATAAGAACAGATAAAATAAGTAATTATTTCGAGGTGCTCAATGGCTAAAAATCTATCCCAACTTAACCCCCTCAAAACAATGAGATTGCGAAAAAAATTCATACATGAGCTATCAATAGCACGACAGGAGAAACAACGCTGTATGTTCATCTTCAACAGCCCAACTCACGGCAATTTGGGGGATCATGCAATTTCTATGGCGCAAAGACAGCTCCTATCGGCATATGCCGACCGTTTTGCTTTTATCGAAGTCGAAACCGCCATGATGCCCTGCCTAAAAAAGCAGATAAAAGCTGCGCTAAAAGCTGGCGATATCGTCATGATAAACGGTGGTGGTTTCATCGGCACTCTGTGGGAACATGAGCACAACTCAGTATTAGCTGTGCTCGAAATTGCCAAGGACTTCCCCGTCATAATTTTTCCGCAAACTGTGTATTTTCAGAAAAATGAACAGGGTGAGCTTGCGGCATGTAAATTTCGTGATAGTATAACCGCTTGTAAAAACATACGATTTTTTCTGCGTGACAAAAATTCATATCGCTATATGCGTGCACTCATGCCCGAAAGAAAAGAGATTTTTCTGCTAAGCTGTGATATGGTGACTTTTTTAGATTTGCCCACTCAAGAGCACAGTCGAGAAAATGTTTTGTTTTGCCTAAGGGGCGACAAGGAAAAACTCCCAAGCATTACAATGCAGCTGACAGAAAAAATCAAAGCGCATCTCTTAGATAAGGGTTTTAGGGTAGACAGAGCGGACACGGTTTTAAGCCGCCCCATTTCAAAACCAAAGAGAGCACAAGCCGTTATCGCAGAACTAAATCTTTTTAAGCGGTACAGATTAATTGTGACAGACCGACTGCATGGCATGCTATTTGCCATCATCACAGACAGCCCCTGTCTTGCACTTGACAATTTGAGTGGAAAAGTTTTTGGTGCTTATGAAAACTCTTTTCGCAAAGTTCCATTTGTGCGCTGTATCAAAAGCGATATCAGTGCTTCTGTTGACGAATTGATTGACAGTCTCCTGCATTTAGATTTTGACAAATTCAATCGTTCGGCTTATCTTGACTATTATGATGAAATTTGCAAAGTGATTGATAGGAATATATAAAAAAGGACAGTAGCGATACTGTCCTTTTTAGTCCGGAAAAAATCTCTGTTGCCTTTGCCCTTAAAATGCTTTTTTAATTTTTATTGCGTCCTAAAGTATTCTGTCAAAACATCTCGTATAACAGGTGCGACGGAGTTTCCGCTCGTGCCATGCTCAACAACAACCGCCACTGCAATTTCAGGGTTTTCATATGGTGCAAAGGCGACAAACACACCTGTGTTTGAGCCCTGCGAAACCTCTGCTGTTCCTGATTTTCCAGCGACATCCACTGCATAGTTGCCAAATACACTTGCCGCTGTTCCAAGCTCCGCAACATTTCTCATGCCGACTTTAACGATGTCTAAAGTCTCATCGCTCACGCTGATTTCTTGCACCACAATCGGCTCTATATCAGCGACAGAAGCGCCGCCGACCACTTGGATATCCTTAATCAAGGTGGGTTGATACAAATAATCTCCATTTGCGATAGCAGCCGTATAGCTAGCGAGCTGTATCGGGGTGAACGCATTGTCCGACTGACCGATTGCCGCTTGAATTGTATCCCCCGGATTCCAACGCAGCGCATTTTTCTCCCGATATTCAGGCCCTGCTAAAATACCATTTGATTCGCCAATGAGTTCAATACCAGTTTTAGTGCCAAATCCAAACTCCTCAGCAAGCGCATTATGCGTCTCAATCCCCGTCAAACGTCCTGCCTCAAAAAAGAAAATATTACAGGAGTTTTGTAATGCTTGGACGACAGATTGTGCCCCATGGGTGTAGCCCGAAGACAGAACCCAACATGCAGGCGTATATGAAGGCGCAAAATACTGATATCGCCCTGTACAGGAGATTATCGTGTTTTCATCAATAACTCCGCTTTCAAGCGCCGCCATCGCAGAGAGCATCTTAAAGGTTGAGCCTGGAGCATATGTCCCTGAAATGGCTCGGTTTAACATTGGTTTTGTTGGATCTTGCAACAACTGCGAATAGTCTTGAGTAAATGTTGATAAATCATATGTCGGATAGCTCGCCATTGCAAGCACTTCGCCTGTGTTTATATCAATCGCAACCACTGCGCCCGCATCGGCGTCGTAGCCATTGCCCTCACCGTCTGCCGCCGACTGTCCCCTTGCGGCGATCGACCCTACCACACGTTCAAGCGACTCCTCCGCAACCTTTTGCAATTCAATATCTATTGTCAAGATAACATCTTTACCATTTTGGGGCTCCTGTGTCACATCGACTTCCAAAGTGCTCCCAAATTTATTCTGCAAAATCGTCCTTGTGCCTGTCACCCCGCGAAGATACGACTCCATCGTCCGCTCGATACCATCGATTCCGACGGTGTCTGACAGTTGATAGCCATTGTCAAGATATGACTGCGCGTCACCTGCTGGAATTGGCCCTACGCGCCCTATGATATGTGCCGCATACTCAGTTTGATATACCCTTGTAGCTTCCGTCACAACTTCCACCCCAAGTAGCATATCCGCACGCTCTTCAATTTTTATAACTTCTTCCATGTCAATGTCCGCCGCAAAAACGAAAGGCACTTCCACTGAAAATTTTGCTTTTTCCATCTCAAATCGGACTGCGGCAAGAGTGCGCTGTTCCACACCGTCAAAGCCCTCTAAGTCATAGCGCTCGATTAGCTCCGCCATTAACTCCTCTGCACTGCTGGTCATCTCTAGATCAAAAAAATCCAGCGCCTGTTTTATATTGCTTGCATGTTCGCTCTCGCCCTCAATGTCCACCAAAAATTCATATGGCTCATTGGAGACGGACAGGCTGTCACTATATGCAAGTTTTTCGCTCCCAACTAGGTCGAGTAGCCTTAATATAATCTCATTTTGCTCATCTTCAGGGAGCAAAAAAGCGTCGAGTTCCACATTAAATTGACTCTCGTTGATAACAAGTGGCACGCCGTTTCTATCATAAATTCCGCCGCGAGGAGCATCAACTGTGAGCGTGCGTGTAAATCCTCTCTCGCTTTGTGAGAAGAAATCTGCACCATTTATAATTTGCAAGTTGACCAGTCGCCCAATATATATAAGCGCCACAATGACAACAATTACGATTAAAAACCCAAACCGCAAATTGTGTTTTTCAACAATTCTCTTATCCTTTGACATCATCTTCCTCCGCATATAAAAGCGCCATCTTCTTCGACAAAAGATAGGCAACAGGCATAAAAACAGCATTCACAAGTGCCGAAATCGCTTGCCCCTTCGCATATGGCGCGAAGCTCGACAAGTCGGCGAACACAAAGACAGATAGCAAAAAATTCGTTGCAACAGACAGCGCAAATACCATGATATAAGCAAAGCTTGCCGCAACAAAGTGACGCACCACGAGATATTCACCAAGGAGACCCGCAAGCAGCCCTGCCATAAGGAGAAAAAAGGAATAGTATCCAAAGTCTTCGCTGACAGTGCAATCGATGACAAAGCCTAGGCAAAGTCCGAACACAGCTCCAATTTGACTGCCTTGGAACAGCCCCATACACACGGCTAGAGGTATGATGAACAAAAGCCCACTGTCAAAAATGCGCACCGCAGACAACACTGTCGTCTGTAAAAGTACGCTTAAAATCAAGAGGGCGATTAAGACAATATATTTATTTTTTAAGGAAATTTTATTTGTCAATTTCTCTCCTTTTAATCACATCAATCTGTTTGAGTCCCTTTCCTCAGCAGGGAGGAAAACTCTCGTCACAAGCTCTTTATCAATTCGCTCTGCCGCTTGCTCGACAATCGGCACACAGAGAATTTTTGCGTGGTCAAAATTTTCATATGACAGCCTTTGCATAAGAGAATCCGCAAGATATCCCGTCACGATAATCTGTTTTATATGCGCTTGATTAAGTCGCGCAAAATCAATATCCCACAGCCAACTCGTGTCTGCCGCAAAGTATTTTCGACTTAAGGTGTCAAAGATGAAAACCACTGCGACGTTTTCCTCGCTCGCATTTGCGATATGCTCAATAGAGAGATTATACGAAATGCTACTCTCATGTTTTGATGCCAAAAGAGTTGCAGGAAGTCCTGCTACACTCATCTCTTTAATTCGTCCGATATTGTGACTGTAATTCGAGAGCGCCTTTGCAACATCTTGCGCAGGCAATCCCATTGTGACCACCGCTGAATATGCCGCCAGCTTATTATAAGCCGTCATCGCATTACAAGGCTCAATTGAAATTTCATGCTGAGAATCAACCGTGATTATTTTCGCCTCACCGTCAAAAGCCGTCACCGCATGGTTTAACTCTCCACGCATAAAATCACATTGCGTGCAGGCGTAGTTTCCAAAATGAGCATATGCTCTGCCGCTGTATTCCATGTCGGCAAAGCAAGACGGGCAAAGCGCCCCATCATCATAGACGCCGACAGCACCGCCCATTAAATCCGCACAATCGAGCCCAAAGGTCACGCAGTCTTTGCAAATACTTGCAAAGCGCTTTATATATGGGTCGTCCGCATTTAATATAAGCTTGGTGTCCGCTCTCAAAGCCTCTTCTAAGCAATCACCAATAAACTCCTGATTGCCGTTTCGAGACAGCTGATCGCGCACAAGATTTGTCACTAAAAAGTAGTCAGGGCGAAAGTCCTTATACATGAATTTTGCGTGGCGCTCCTCGCTTTCAAGGACGATATAGTCCGCCTTGACAGCACCTGTGAGCGTTGCACTTTTCAAAATCGCAGTGACAATTCCCAAAAGTTGATTCGACTCCTGCGTCATTATCACGCTATGTCCCATATAACGCAGAGTATGGGCAATCATATCCGTCGTTGTGGACTTCGCATTTGAGCCTGACACGGCGATGATTTTCCCATGGTAGTTTAGCTTTGTCAGTATATTTGGGCAGATTTTAAGCGCAATTTTACCGGGCAGCGCCGTGCCACGCCCGACGGCTTGACCGAAGACATATGCAATTTTACACAGCAATATTGCCAAAAATCGCCTCATGAAACCGCCTCACTTCCCACAATCTTATCCGTATTTTTCCTCTTTCTCATGCTTTTTATTGTCAAACTTAGGCTCCGTGCCCTTTGTCATGCGAGAAAGATTTCCCCTGTGGAAATATGTAATCGCTAGGGCGACTACAATCGCAAGTGTGAACACGCAAACGAAAACTTCCTCAGGCTTCGAGCCCCATAGGAGATATACGCTAAACGGATATGACCAGCCGCCAATTACAGCGCCAAGCCCGACATATCTCGTCAGCAAAATCGTCCCTGCCCAAAACAGCACGAACAGCAGAAAAATATATCCGTCGATCATTAAGAATACGCCAGCGGCGGTGGCAACGCCCTTGCCGCCTTTGAAATTGAAATAAATTGGGAGCCAATGCCCCACAAATGCCATCAGCCCACAGATGCACGCAAACATGATCGCCTCAGAGTGCTCAATCGGCGACTGTGCGACACTGCTTCCGCTGAAATAAACTCCAACTAAAACAGCCAAACTGCCCTTCAAGAGGTCTCCTACGAGGGTTAGCACCCCTGCTGAAAGCCCCATGGTACGTGTCATATTCGCAGCTCCCGCATTTCCACTGCCATATTGTCTGATGTCATCTTTTGAAACAAGTTTTGAAATAAAAATAGCAAAGCTAAAACTCCCAATGAGATATGAAATTAGCATCGCTAGAATAACTTTTGTTGCAAATGTAATCATATATGCTCCATTTCGCTATTAAAATTTACGGCTACATCAGCCCAGGCACATTCATCTTGCCCGTGATTTTCTCCATCTCTTTTGCGCTGATTTCTTCAACAGTTGCAATCGCCTCATTCACTGCCGCCAAAATTAGATCTTGCAATGTCTCCACATCGTCGGGATCAACAATATCGGGGGAGATATCAAGTGTTTTCAGCTGTTTTTTGCCGTCAATCATAACCGTGACCAAGCCGCCACCTGCTTTAATTTCATATTCCCTCGTCTCAAGCTCCGCTTGCATTGCCTCTGCTTGCTCTTGCATCTTTTGCGCTTGCTTTAGCAAATCATTCATATTTCCCGGAACTCCCGCTCCCTTTTGTTTTGGTACTCTTGCTTTCATAATAATTCTCCTTTATTGTTTTTCCTCTTCTTTTATTCGCTCAATATTCGACACGAGCTTGTCAAAGAGGGGATTTGTGACTTTTACATCTTCCTTATTTTGTGCTTGCACATCAATTTCATATTCATTATTTGTGACTTTTTTCACCGTCTTCGCAATTTCTTCCTTTGCGCTGTCACGGTTTAGCATGGTGACCGCAAAGCTGTCAGCAGTATATAAAATCAATTTATTCCCTCTGATTTCAGGTTTTACTTTTGAGAGAATCGCCCTTAGGCTTGGAATTGCAAGCTCTGTAACAGAACTCCAAAATCCGGCGGGGCTTGCCGTTTCTGCCCCTTGTTTTATCTCGACTTTTTCAACCTTTTCCGACATTGCCGCCTTGTCACCCTCTGTTTTTTGGGTTGTCGATACGCCTTCATTTGTCTTTGCTGTCAAATCCTCCGTGTCCCAAGGTGGGGTATCTTCTGCGCTCGCAATTGTTGCCTGCGCAATTGTTGCGCTAGCATCTTTTTTCTCTGTTTCTAATTTTGCCACTTGCAAAACTTTGATGTCTCCGCTCTCGATTTTCTTCTCCAGCGCCTCAATTCGTCCAAGCAAGCTCTCCTCATTCATTTGGAGCACCGCACTGCAAAGTGAGAGCGCCGCAACTTCAATTGCGACTTTCTTATGCGCCGTCTTTGACGCCTCTCTGAGCGCCGCTTGGAACGCCTCAATTGCTTTTAGCACTCTTGTCGGCGTAAAACCTTTAGCCACCTCTCTTAAAGAGTCGAACTCCGACGGTGGTGAAAGAAGAATTTCCTCATAATCCGTAACAGTTAGTATGACGAGAAGGTCACGAAAATGCTCTACAATTTCCGTCGCCACGACCGTCATATCCTTCGCTTGTTTCGCCGCATATGTGATTGCTTCCACTGCCTTAGCGCCGTCCATTCGTGCCACCGCAGTCGAAATCTCAAAGAGATATTCTCTTTGCGTGAGCGAGGTCGCTAAAGCAACAGTCTCCTCGTCAATATTGCTCCCTCTTGCCGCGCACTGCTCTAATATCGATAGGGCATTTCTCATAGCGCCGTCCGCAAGTCTTGCGATAAGTTTCGCCGCCGCCTCGGTGATTATAAGCCCTTCGCCCTTACACACTGTGTTTATCCTAGATATAATATCCTCATCTGAAATTCGTCCGAACATGAAACTCTGGCAACGTGATAATATAGTCGCCGGTATCTTGTGATACTCTGTTGTCGCTAGCATAAACACGACATATGACGGCGGTTCTTCCAATGTTTTCAGCAATGCATTAAACGCCGCAATCGAGAGCATATGCGCCTCGTCAATGATATATACACGGTACTTCGCCTTTGACGGCGAATATCTCACTTCGTCACGGATATCACGGATATTATCAACACCATTGTTCGATGCGGCGTCGATTTCTCGCACGTCCATGATGCTCTCATTGTCAATCCCAATGCAAATTTCGCACTCATTACAGGGATTGCCCTCGCTAGGCCTCTCGCAATTTATCGCCTTCGCCAAAATTTTGGCTGCACTCGTTTTTCCCGAGCCATGTGTTCCGCAAAACAGATATGCATGGGCGAGTTTTTCGGTCTCGACCTCTTTGGCGAGCACGGCTCTGACATGCTCTTGTCCAACCATATCATCAAAGCGCTTTGGGCGCCATTTTCTATACAGAGCTTGGTACATGCTTTTCTCCATTCTGCCAAGAAGTTCGCCCGTGCTCACTTTTGGCTAAATATTCCGATTAAACAAATTGCACCCTCTCAAAGTCGCACATCCCAAAATCGAACTCACGCTATGTGCGTTGTACAAAGCATCGGCTCAAATAGGTGTCCTGCACGGCACATGGAGAATATTGCTTAATGCTGCTCGGTTCCCCGCCTGACATAGTTCACAAATTTCCATTGCGTGCAGACCTACTCTCACTGCCTAAACAAAGTGACTGCCACACAGCATAAGCCCTCAAAAGGGAGTTCGTTCCTGCTAGAGCGGATTGCAGGTACAGGGCACCGCTATCTCCCCAACCAGTGCGACTTTGACAAAGTGCAAAATCGTCATTTTATATTTTATTGGCAGTCTCTCTCTGCCGCCACACAATTATACTATATTTTCCCCAATAAGTCAAGAAATAACGGCATATTTTATGTTTTACTTTTTTACTCGCTTTCACTTGACTATTTGCTCGAAAAATTGTAAAATAATATATGTATTTATTTTTAATATGGAGATTGATATGGAAATGAAAGTTACAATGGATAAAATCGTCACACTCTGCAAGGGCAGAGGCTTCGTGTTCAGCGGTAGTGAAATCTACGGCGGACTTGCAAACACTTGGG
>CAYJIE010000093.1:8729-9067 GCA_964370145.1 uncultured Oscillospiraceae bacterium | reverse complement strand
TTTATATCCACAGCATCATCTGCCACTAAACGATGTCCACGTTTAATAAGCTCAACACCTGTCTCGCTCTTACCAATGCCGCTCTCGCCCTTGATCAAAACTCCAATGCCATATACCTCAACGAGAACTCCATGCTCTCGTGTTGTCGGCGCAAGCTCTCTGCTCAAAAACTCGATGATTGCAGAAAGTATCGACGCTGTATTCTCCTCGGTTTGCAATATTGGCATGTCATATTCTTTGGCAAGGTCTAAGAAAATTTCACATGGCTCAATTGAGCGTGTAAAAATCACCGCCGGCGGCTTATGCGTCAGCACACGCTTAAAGCTCTCCCGCTTTTG
>CAYJIE010000093.1:0-8719 GCA_964370145.1 uncultured Oscillospiraceae bacterium | reverse complement strand
TTCATCTGACAGCGCTTTAAGATATGAATTTTCAGCGTTTCCAATTACGACTATTCGCTTTGCATCAAAAAATTCAACAAATCCCGCAAGCGGCAAACCCGGACGATTCAATTCAAAGCTCATAATTTTCTTTTCCTGTGCGTCGCTTGGCATATACACACATTTTAGTTTAACCTCTTTAATTAGCTTGCTAAGATTTACGCCTTCAATATACATAGTCATCTCCAATTATATTTATTCCTTATTGCAATTGTATCACAGCAAACGATTTCAGTCAACATCGATTTGTTTATACATTTATAGATAGTTCTTCAAGTAAATCGACTGTAACTGCTCACTTGCAAGTGCTTTTTTCACTGGATCGAGCTTAAAAATCGCTCCGAGTAGTGAAGCCATTACCCTGTGGCTTGCCATTGCCTGATTGTCAAAAATCAAATGTTGCAATGTGCCCCTCTCAATTGCCATATTGACAAGGCGATGCGCTGAATTAACCGGTGTAATTTTACGTTCTCCCTTACTTTCAAGGAAGAGTGCATTAAACTTACAAGTTCGAACGCAGACACCACAACCAAGACAGGCTGCTTCGTCAACAACCGCAATTTTTTTCTTCTTGCCGTCTGCAAGTGTTGTTTCCTCCATCGTAATTATATCAATTGGACATTTTTTCGCGCACACACCACAACCAATACAATTGTCATTGACTTTAGGCATGAAATTTGTCGTGCTTATCGCTCCAAGTGTGCCGCATCTCTTAACAGCGCCCAGCGCTTCACAACAACAACCACAGCAATTGCACATGAACGGGGTGTCATTTTTTACATTTTCAGTCAACTGGACTAAATTATGTTCATAGCCCTTTTCAAGCACTGCAACAGCCTCACTTGTTGAAATCTTCCTAGCATGTCCGTGCTTTGAAAGGCTTTCGGAAACATGCCCAAAGGTCAAGCATATGTCCTCCATTGGCGCGTCACATGCTCCATCCAAGTGAAACTTCTTATGTCTACAATAACAGGCGCTAACCGCAATTGACTTTGATGTCTCAATTAGCTTTTTTGCCGATTCAAAACTCAAAATATCCAATGGTGTCACATCAAGCCCATTGTCCGCTTTATATTTCCTGCTACGCTCAACTGAGTCTTCATTTACAAAAATTCTGCCAATTTTCGTCTCACCTTTTCTAAACAGCTCAAATATAAACTCATCCTCAACATTTATATACTGATGGAGAAGTTCGGAAATCTCCTTTTGGTTTGGATAGCTTCCAATTCGCATGAGTGTAAATTCAAAAAATCCGATCATTGGTGGTGGCATAACAAAAGTTCTCTCGCCCTCAGGGCTGACCATATCCAACAACATCGCCTTACTTGCCAAATGTGTAAGTACCTTTTCTGTCTCAACTTCACTCTTTTTCAGCGTTTTTGCCGCTTTTTCAATTGTGAAAGGCTTAACGGGCAACTGTGAGAGAACATTTGCCTCCTCTTCACTTACAATCGCTTCTAAAACATCATATAATGATTTTGACAGCGGAGCGCCCTGTGGATGCTTATTAAGCCTATCTGCAAAAGACGCATAAGCTTTTTTTGCTACTAAATGTCCCATAAATTCTCCTAAACTACTTGATATTTATCCCAATGTATTATATAATTATATCCAAGATTTACTTAAATTTCAACATATTTTTTTGGAGGTTAACATGGATTTAGTCAGAGACTTATCAACGAATATTGTAAGGGTCACAGAAGCGGCGGCTTTAAGGGCGGCTAGAACGCTTGGCCATGGCAATAAAAACGAGAGCGATAGAGCGGCGGTTGACGCAATGCGAGGCATGCTCGACTACCTTGATATTGCAGGAACTGTTGTAATTGGTGAGGGCGAAAAAGATGAAGCGCCTATGTTATATATTGGAGAGGAAGTCGGACTTCGTGGTCCTGATAGCATTGAAGTTGACATCGCTGTTGATCCTGTTGATGGAACAACACTTGTTGCAAATGGACTGGCAAACGCAATTTCAGTAATCGCAATGGGCTCAAAAGGCTCTCTCATGAGTATCCCCTGTTTCTATGTACTAAAACTCGCATGTGGACCCGAGCTTAAAGGTTTCCTAAATCTCTCTGCAAGTTTAAGCCAAAATGTGACAGTTGCAGCGGCAAAACTCAATAAAAAAATTGCAGATGTAACCGTCGCTGTGTTAAATAGACCTCGCCACGATGATTATATAAAAGAACTCCGTCAGATGGGTTGTCGAATCAAACTTATGCAAGATGGTGACATTGCAGGTGCAATTGCAACATGTAACGAAGAGCGTTCAATCGATTTTTACTATGGTGTTGGCGGAGGCCCAGAGGCTGTTATTACAGCATGTGCAATGAAAGCATTGACAGGTGATTTCCAAGTGCAAATGTGGGCTAGAAATGAAGACGAAGAGAAAGCAATCCTTGGCGCCGGGCTATCTATGACTAAGATTTACACAGCTGATGACCTTGCAAAAGGCGAAGATCTACTGTTTTCTGCAACTGGTGTTAGCTCGGGAGAACTGCTCAAAGGAGTTAAATTCCACGGGACAAATGTCAAGACACATTCCGTTGTTATGAGAAACCGCACTAAGACAATTCGCTACATTGAAACTACACATAATCTTGACTTTAAAACTGTCCCTTCAAAAGTATATTCAGGCGAAGTTAATATATAATTGGAAAAAATACTTGATTTTTACTTTTTGTTATGTTATAATTATACGGCATGGTAGTATTACATTTATAATCATCAATTGATATTGTAATCTATCATCAAGGAATATGTCATATAATATAAATTTCATAAATGGAGTAAAGCATGAAGAAAACGATTTTAGTTTTAACAGCATTAGTTTTATCATTTACAGTAGTTGCTTGTAGCAGTGAACCAAAGGAAAATCTTCTCGATGGAGAGTATGTCGGTACAACAAGCGGTTTTTATGATCATGAAGTGAAAGCTGTTGTGGTAATCAGCAATTCAGAAATTGCGGCAATCGAGATTGACACTTCAAATGAGAGTGATAAGGTCGGAGAGCCTGTGGGCGAGCTAATCGCACAAGAAATTTTAAGGCAGGGTGGCACAGACGGCGTTGAAGCAATTGCAACTGCAACTGTAAGTAGTGAGGCGGCAATTGAAGCTGCTAACAAAGCAATCACGCAAAGCAAAACAATCGGATAAAATGCAATCCCCTATTTAGTGTCATACTAAATAGGGGATTTTTTTATCATTTTGATTTTTAATTTATTTACTGTTTCATGCTCTTCACTTATGCAAACTGCAAGCTAAGCTGTTTTCTCTGAAATACTCTTTAATGCAACCTTAAATCTAAAGGTAAATAACACGCATGTGAACGCTACCGCTATTAAATCTGCAACCGGCTCCGCTAAGAAAACCGCAAATGTCTTATCTGTGAAAAACGGCGGTAAAATATATATAAGCGGTATTAGCAAGATTACTTTGCGCATCATAGCGGCTAAAATACTCTCGGGCGCTCTACCGATTGCGACAAATGTCATCTGACATGCCATTTGCGCACCAAAGAAAATTGTGCCAAACATATACACTCGAATGAGCGGCACGGAGTATTCAATAAATGCAGGGTCTGCTGTAAATATTGATGCAAAAATCTGCGGAAAAGCCATTACAAACACCCATAGAGTTATAGAAAAAGTTAGGCAAATTTTAAGTAGTAAGGCGAATGTCGCCTTGACTCTTTCGACATTTCTAGCACCAAAGTTATGTCCGATTATCGGCTGTGCTCCCTGCCCTAGCCCTTGAAGTGGAAGCAGTGCAAAATTCATGATGCTTGATGAAATTGTCATTGCACCAACTGCGATGTCACCACCATATTTTAACAGCGATGCGTTAAATGCAAGCAGGGTTGCACTTGTTGTCACTTGCATTATGAATGTTGATATTCCAAGTGAGACACAAGGTATCAAAATATTAGCTTTTGGAATCATATTTTTAAAGCTGAGTTTAATCTTAGTCTTTTTGCCAACTAGAAATGCGACTACATATACCGCCGATAAGCCCTGTGCAATGATCGTTGCAAGCGCCGCACCAGCGACACCCATTTCAAGAGTAAAGATAAAAATCGGGTCGAGTATAATATTCGTCACTGCACCTAAAACCACAGCCGTCATACTGACTTTCGTAAAGCCCTGAGCAGTGACAAACAAATTCATACCGATTGAAATTTGCACAAATAATGTACCAAGTGAGTATATACTCAAATAGTCATATGCATATGGAATTGTATTAGCACTTGCTCCAAAACTAAGTAAGATTTCCTCTCCATAAGCAAGTAGACCCACTGACAATATCGCTGCTATGACAATCAACATGCCAAAGCAATTTCCCATTGTTTTTTCCGCTCGCTCATTGTCACCCATGCCCATAAAAATCGAGGACTTTGGCGCTCCACCAGAGCAGAATAGAGCTTGAAACGCTGAAACTATAATAATAATCGGTAGACAGACACCAACACCTGTTAAGGCAAGATCACCCACACCCTCAATACGTCCGATATAAATTCGGTCAACCATATTATACAGAAGATTTACTATTTGAGCGGTAATTGTTGGAACGGATAATTTAATTAAGAGTTTCTTAATTGGATCTGTCAGTAGAAAATTTTTATCAGCACTCGCACTTTGCATAACTATCTCCCTTATAAATGAACTATCTTTCTATTATATAATCTTTTATATATTAAATCAAGAGATAAGCTATAATAAAATTAAATAATACATTTTTACCTGCAAAAATTACAAAAGTCCCCTGTTCGGGGACTTTTCAAATGTTAAAAGTGCAATTGCAAAAATCTGTATAAACATCAACAATTGCACTATTTTTATCGCAAAATCCTATAAAATACAACAAACTGCCCAAAATTATCCAAATCTTCCTGTGATATAATCCTCTGTCCTCTTGTCCTTTGGATTTGAAAAAATTTCATCAGTTTTGTCAGATTCAATCACTTCGCCTAATAGGAAAAATGATGTTGAATCTGAGATACGTGCCGCCTGTTGCATATTATGCGTTACAATTACAATTGTGTAATTTGGCTTAAGCTCCTCGCACAAGTCCTCAATTTTCGCTGTGGAAATTGGGTCAAGGGCAGAGGTTGGCTCGTCCATAAGAAGAACTTCTGGCTCAACTGCAAGCGCTCTGGCGATGCATATACGCTGTTGCTGTCCGCCTGACAAGCCAAGTGCCGACTTTCTAAGCCTGTCTTTAACCTCATCCCAAATTGCCGCCTTTTTAAGTGAAGTTTCAACAATTTCATCAAGCTGCGAATAACTCTTTATCCCATGTGTGCGAGGCCCATATGCGATATTGTCATATACACTCATTGGGAATGGGTTGGGTTTTTGGAAAACCATACCGATTTTTCTGCGAAGCGCATTAATGTCGACATCACCAAGTATATTCACGCCATCAAGGAGAATTTCCCCACTGATTTTACAGCCTTCAACCAAGTCATTCATTCTGTTAATTGACTTAAGCAATGTGGATTTACCACAGCCAGAAGGCCCGATAAACGCGGTTATCTCACGCTCGGGTACTGATAAGTTAATCCCCTTCAGAGCATGGAATTCGCCATAATGTAAATTTATATTTTTAATTTCAAGTTTCATTTTCATTTCCTTTCATGAGCTTGCGTGCAAGTAGTGTTGAAAGTGCGTTAATTGAGACAATGATAATAAGCAAAATTGCCGCTGTCGCATATGCCTGCGGAAAATGTGTCCCCTCACTTGTCAGCATATACATATGTACTGACAGTGTTCTACCGCCTGCAAAAAGCCCTGTTGCAAGTCCTGTCGTCGTCCCCGATGTGTACAATAGCGCTGCTGTTTCACCGATTACACGACCGATTGCAAGGATAATACCGGCTAGAATACCATTAGCGGCTGAGGGAATTACAATTACAAATATTGTGCGGAGTTTTGCAGCTCCAAGCCCATAACTTGCCTCTCTGTAACTCATCGGAACAGACTTTAACGCCTCCTCCGTGGAGCGAATTATTAGCGGCAATATCATAATTGATATGGTTAGGACACCTGAAATCAATGAAAATCCAAATCCCACAAAAGTTACAAAGAAAATCATACCGAATAGCCCGTATATAATCGATGGAATCCCGGCTAAAGTCTCGGATGTGATTCTTATCAATTCAACTATCTTATTGTCCGACTTTGCATATTCCACGAGATATACCGCCGTCGCTATCCCAAGGATTGAAGAAATCGCGATTGAAATTGCAATAATTATAAGCGTGTTAATCGTCGCAGGCACAATAGATGCATTGTCTGAATTGTAATTAAACTCGAAGATTGATGGCAGACCATCTGCAATTTTTACAATTTCATTAAAAATTTGCGGTAGTCCTTGTATTAAAATATAAGTGATTAAAAAGAGTACAATTGCAAATGTAAGAAACGCTGATAAATATACCAAAAATTTCATAGGAGAGAACTTTTTCATCGTGACCCCATCCTCCTTTTGATATATGAAAATCCAAGATTAATTATTAAGATAAACACGAACAGCACAACGCCAGTCGCAATAAGCGCTTCTTCATGTGTGCCCTCCGCATATTTCATCTCGATGACCACATTAGCCGTCATTGTTCTTATTCCGTCAAGTGGATTATTCGTGATTCTCGGCTGATTACCGGCAACCATAATCACCGCCATTGTCTCGCCGATTGCACGTCCGATTCCAAGGACAACAGACGCTAGAATTCCCGATTTTGCCGCTGGAAGAACAACTTTGAAGATACCATTTTCATGCGTTGCACCCAAAGCTCTCGCACCTTCATAATAAAATGATGGTACGGCTCTGATTGCACTTTCACTGAGATTTATAATTGTTGGCAAAATCATAAATGCGAGTAGAATTGACGCTGTTAGAATGCTCTGTCCATTTGTTGCAAAATGCTTGAAAAAGTCAATTCCTCTATCGATATAACCCCAGTAATATATTGCATTAAAGAACTCACGAACATATGGTACAACGACTGTTATTCCAAAAAAACCATAGATAATCGATGGTATACCCGCCATGAGCTCAATCATCGGTTTAAGCACCTTGTAGAGTTTTTTTGGACAGTATTTTGTTATAAATACCGCTGTTAAAATTCCCACAGGCACGCCTATAATAATAGCGCCGAATGTTATATAAAGACTACCTACAATCATCGGCAAAATCCCGAATTGTGCAGGGTCTGCTGTTGGTCTCCATTCCGAATTGAAAATGAAATCAAATACACCGATTTCAAAAATTACAGGGACACCCCTTGCGAATAGGAATCCGCAAATGACAAGAACGCAGATGATTGAAATCGTCGCTATCCCCAAAAATATAGATTCGTATAGCCCTTCTCGGCCCTTCTCCTTGATCATATAATCCCCCAGAATCCATTAAAATCATAAACAGAGATGACGTGCAGAATATGCAGGCACGCCATCCCTATTACAAAGTAAATCTAATTAACCCAGTTGTGCGTAATCAGTGATTTCTCCTATGTAAATATCTCTGACTTGCTCCATTGAAAGGTCTGAAAGTGTGTTTTCATTATTTACAACAACCGCAATTCCGTCCATTGCAAGTACAAGTGCATCAAGCTCTGCGCTCTCGCTATCTTTTAGCTCACGGCTAGCCATTCCGATTTGGAAAGTGCCATCTGTCGCCCCTGCCATTCCAGCTGAAGAGCCTTGTGACTCAATGTTAATTGTCGCATTTGGGTTTAACACACGATATGCCTCAACAAGTTTCTCCATTACCGGATATACAGATGTTGAGCCACCAACTGTGATTGTACCTGATGGCTGTGCGCTTGTGAATGATGCAGTTGTCGCATCCACTGCGATAAAGCCCTCTTCTGTTACTATTGCTTGAGCTTCTGCTGTGAATACATAATCAAGTAGCTCTTGTGTTATTGCGTCAAGTGAAGCACCTTTTTTAGTTGCGATGTTGAAAGGACGAGCCACTTTATATGTTCCGCCATTGATGTTCTCTACTGTTGGTGCAACGCCATCAATATTAAGTGCTTTTACTGTTTCATTAAGTGAACCAAGTGAAATGTATCCAATTGCATTTGGATCTTGTGCTACTGCCGCCATTACTTTTCCTGTACCGTCTTGAATTGAAGCTTCCATTGTTGTTCTGTCGCCACTTCCATCATCAATACCTGTGATTTCTGTGAATGCTCCACGTGTTCCTGAACCATCCTCACGAGATACGACTGTGATAATTCCTTTAGGGCCCTCGCTTGATGTGCCTTGATCTGCTGAACCTGAATCTGATGAACATGCTGAGAATACTGTAACCATCATTCCTAGGCTAAGTGTTAATGCTAGTAGTTTCTTCATTTGATAACTCCTTTTAATCATATGCTTTTTTGTGTTTTTTAATCTTTCTTACATTTCAAATTTTACATTAATTTCAAAAAACTTGCTAGCATTAATGGGTAAAAGATTTGTCAAATCTGTGTAAAGTCATTTTTTTATGTCTAAGTGAACACAGACATTGCACTATCATCGATTCCAGTTTTTCGGAAGGAGGGGTGGACGAGGGGAAACATCAGGGTTCCCTTCGTTCATTACAATCACTCGCCGCAGTGACACATTTGCCAAAGGCAAATGTCCACCAAAAATAACAAGCACCCTTTCGGATGCTTGTTATTTTTGGTGGAGAC
>CAYJIE010000092.1:0-9171 GCA_964370145.1 uncultured Oscillospiraceae bacterium | reverse complement strand
AATCAGGAATTTGCGAGTCGGTCACGCCGTCCACAAAGAATTTAATCTCCTCCCAAGAAAGCGCCTCTCCCTCTTTCTTCTTCTGAATTATATCTACCATTCTCATACTAAATCCTCAACTTTCACAGAAATTTTTATTGTTGTAAATATTTTATAGTCGACTTGGTAATAATAGGTTAACACAGTGTAAATTTTACTAAAATTGTTGACAATTGTGAACTAATTTATAATTTACTTGCGGACTACTTGACAGTGCATTGTTTATTTGATAGAATTCAAGTAATAGTAATCAATACTAATAAAGGGGTCTCAATTATGAAAAACACTGTACAAAAGGATATAATATTAAATGCGGTGCTAAACAGTCGCAATCATCCAACGGCTGACGAAATTTACTCTTCACTAAAAGAGGAGCACCCAAGGCTCAGTCTTGGCACGGTATATAGGAACTTGAACGCCTTTGCCGAGCAAGGCTTAATTGTAAAGTTCACACCTCCTAAGGGAAGTGCGCATTTTGACTTCAACACCCAGCCGCATGAGCATATTGTCTGCGAAGTCTGCGGAAAGACTGAAGATGTCTTCACCGTGCTTGATTTCTCCGACTGCGCAAAAAATCTCGGCTATGATATTTCATATCACAGCCTTGCTATTTACGGAAAATGTGCTTCATGCAAATAGTTTTAAGAAAAACCATCTGGTTTTCTAAATAAAAGTAAAGAGAGGACGATTAACAATGGCAAATTTAAAAGGTACAAAAACAGAAAAAAATCTTCAAACAGCTTTCGCAGGAGAATCTCAAGCAAGAAACAAGTACACATATTATGCATCAGCAGCAAAAAAAGAGGGCTATGAGCAAATCGCGGCAATATTCACAGAGACTGCAAACAATGAAAAAGAGCATGCAAAAATGTGGTTTAAGCTTCTTCACGATGGAGCTGTCCCAAATACAGCGACTAATCTATTAGATGCGGCTAATGGCGAGAACTATGAGTGGACTGATATGTATGCGACATTTGCAAAAGAGGCAAAAGAAGAGGGCTTTGACAAAATCGCATATTACTTCGATGCTGTCGGCAAAATCGAAAAAGAGCATGAGGAGAGATATAGGGCGCTTCTTGCAAATGTGGAAAATGGCGAAGTGTTCAAAAAGGAAGAGGTTGTTGTGTGGCAATGTGCTAACTGCGGTCATATTCACGAGGCGAAAGGCGCTCCTGAAGTATGTCCAGTCTGCGATCACCCAAAAGCTTACTTCCAAGTACTTGCAAAAAATTATTAATATCGCATATAAAACGCTAAAAGCGTCGTATATGCTTTAGAAAATCCCCCGACATGTCGGGGGATTTTCAGTGTTAAATACTTTGCGCTTCTAATGTCTTGTCAAAAAAATAGGGCTTTTTCACAATCACTCACAGCTCATTTTCAATTGAAAAGTCCCTTTGTGCCTCGACAGAACGCTCACTCTTTAGCTTCACATTGCTGCCGTCAAGACGTTTTACATCAATCTCACCACTATATGGATTTTGCGGCAGCTCCGTGTCCATTCCATTGTCGTAGTAGCCAAATGGCAGATCATACAGCGGCACATCAACATAGTCATTGATTGCATCTCTTGGAAGCTCTGGGAACATGAACGGCAATGCACCCTCATCTTCTCGCCTATGCCTCTTGTCACTGTTCGGATCTTGATAGTTAATCCCCGGTCGTCTTTCCATATTTCCTCCTTTATGTTTTCATTTGTTGTAATATCTCACTTGCATGATTGAGCGAAAACATTGCAAATGCAGATAATCTTATATCAATTTGCGCAATATTTCCTGACTGTTAATCATGTTAATCATATTTTCCACTAATTCAGCTGTAATATTCACGATTTTTTTGCACAAAATATGCAAATACTGATAATTTTGAAAAAAAATTAAAGAAATTTTTAAAAAGGGAGTGACAAACAGGTCTAATTTATGTAAAATATAAAAGCTACCCCACTGTACATGTCAACATATGGCCGCATAGCTCAGTTGGCTAGAGCATGCGGTTCATACCCGCAGTGTCGTTGGTTCAAATCCGACTGCCGCTACCAGATAGCATGGAAGTCAAGTCTGGGGCAAAGCGGCTTGACTTCCAAAAACAATTTTATACGGCCCGTTGGTCAAGCGGTTAAGACACGGCCCTTTCACGGCTGAAACAGGGGTTCGATTCCCCTACGGGTCACCAACAAACAAAAACACACTCTTTTGAGTGTGTTTTTGTTTGTTTAGCAAATGTGTCGCTGTGTCTGATGATTGTAGTGAAAGCTCTCCTACACTTTTACAATCACTTTCCCCTCATGCATCGTGAGCGTTGCCCTATCGCCGACAGAGCCGTCAACGATGGACTGTGTGAGAGTGTCGAGAATTTTTGAAGTCACTGCACGTTTCATCGGCCTTGCCCCATATGCCTTATCCTCTCCCGTCTTCGCAATCATCTTAACGACTGACTCATCAACATTGACCTCAATTTTTCGCTCCTTTGCCCTTTCAATCACTTCTGCAATCAAAATTTGCGCAATATCGCACAGTTCTCCCTCGGATAATCTCGTAAACATGACAATCTCATCAATACGGTTAAGGAGTTCGGGACGAAACAGCTTTTTAAGCTCCTTTAGTACAGCATTTTTCAGCGAGGACATATCATCCTCATTTTCGATAAAACCGATGGACTTATTGTCACCGGCGATAATATTCGCCCCGACATTCGAAGTCATTATTATAATGGTGTTCTTGAAATTGATTTTGCGCCCTTGCGCATCGCTTATATGCCCATCTTCGAGTATTTGCAATAGAATTTGCAATATGTCGGGGTGGGCTTTTTCAATTTCATCAAACAGCACTACGCTATATGGGCGCTCACGCACTTTCTTGGTGAGCTGACCGCTGTCCTCATACCCGACATATCCTGGAGGCGAGCCGATTAGCCTCGAAACCGAATGCTTCTCCATATACTCACTCATGTCAATTCTAATTAAGCTCTCCTCGCCATAAACAGTGTCGGCGAGCGCCTTGGAAAGTTCTGTCTTTCCGACACCAGTGGGTCCTAGAAACACAAATGAACTTGTCGGCCTGCGTGGGTCTGACAATCCTGCTCTTGAGCGACGCACCGCTCTTGCAACTGCGGAAATCGCCTCTTTTTGACCGACGACACGCTTTGCAAGGCTCTCTTCAAGCCCTTTGAGCATCGCCCCTTCCGCCTCTGTTATCGCCGATACATTGATTTTAGTGCTCTTTGAAATCACATTGTTTATATGCTCCGACGCAAGCACTCCACCATGTCGACTGCGTGAAAAAAACAATTCCTTCTGCTCGACATATTTAGCATATGCACGCTTTTCACGATCACGCTCTTTTGCAGCACGCTCATAGTTTTGCTCTGAAATTGCGGCGAGCTTCTCACTTTTCGCCTCATTATATTCACGCTCAAGCTTTTGGATTGTAGGCGGCGCTGTTAAAGTCGTGAGTCTAAGCACTGCCGCCGCCTCATCAATCACATCAATCGCCTTGTCCGGCAAATATTTTTCAGGAATATAGCGTGAGCTAAGATGCACTGCGCTGTGAATTGCCTCATCGGATATTCGCACGCCGTGATGCGCCTCATATTTATCGCGCAATCCGAACAGTATCTCCACAGCCTCAACGGCGCTTGGCTCTTCGATATGCACTTTGGCAAATCGCCTTTCAAGGGCGCTGTCCTTTTCGATATGCCGGCGATATTCCTCCAATGTGGTTGCGCCAATCATTTGAATGTTCCCACGAGCAAGGGACGGCTTTAATATATTCGCAGCGTCCACGGCGCCCTCTGCGGCACCTGCACCAATTAAATTGTGAACCTCGTCGACAAACAGGATTACATCGCCAAGCTTCTCCGCCTCCGCAACGCAATTTTTAAGCCTCTCCTCAAATTCACCCCTATATTTAGCCCCCGCCACCATGAGCGGAATATCCAGCGAAAAAATCCGCTTGTTTTTTATGTTAAGCGGCACATTCCCACTGACAATCATCTGTGCAAGCCCCTCAACAACTGCGGTCTTTCCCACTCCGGGCTCTCCGATTAAACAGGGATTGTTCTTCGTCCTTCGGCACAGAATTTGCGTAATCCGCAAAATTTCTTCGCTCCTTCCCACCACAGGGTCAAAGCGATTTTGACTTGCCAGAAGGCACAAGTCCTTGCCATATGTCGAGAGCTGTGTCGCCTTTTGCGGTGCCTGTGCTTGCTTCGTCGCCTTTGGGATGTTGGCAATCTCGGTCTTGTCCACCGTAAAATACACCTCGTCCGCCAGTCGTCTTGTGTCCACGCCAAGCTCCTTTAAGAGCGACACTGCCGCACAGTCACCCTCTTGGAGCAAGGCGAGCAGTATATGCTCCGTACCTATATAAGAATGGGAAAATCCTGTTGAGAAGTTGCAAGCCTCCTCAATTATCCTCTTTGAGCGTGGTGTCAAGTCCTGTGTCGACACGGACGATGCAAGCCCTCTGCCGCTCTGCTCCTCAATTTGTTTAATGAGTTTCATCGGTGTGAGCCCCGATTTTGTGAGCACTGACGAGGCAAGTCCTCCGCTCTCCGAGAGCAAGCCATATAAAATATGCTCGCTACCTATATAGGTATGTCCCATTTCCTTTGCAATTGAATGTGCACGGTTTAGCGCCGCTGACGCCTTTTCTGTGAGCTTATTCATAAATCCTCCGTATATTGTTGTCTGTCCTATTTTACCCACAATATTGCAATGAGAAACGATTTATTACAAAAAAACGAAATTTAACAAATAGTCCTCATTTTTTCTTCACTCGTATTATGTCAAATGTTCAGCTTTCTTTTAGTTCATCTTCAAACAGTCTTCACATTGCCGTTTTAGAATATAAACAACAAATAACAACAAATAACAACAAAGAAAAACAAACCACAACAAAACATTACAACAATGGAGGACATTATGGAATACGAAAAACCGAAAACCAAATTATACGCAGGACTTGTCGCAATAACATTAGTAGCGTCGAGCACAATGGGCTTTGCAGGAGGATATGTCGCAAACACCTTAGCGGCGGATAACAGCCCAACAGTAAACATCGCAGTGCCAAACGGAGGCGTTGACGAAAACAATATAACGGAGATTTCCACCTTGTTTTCAGATGATGAGCTGACTGTAACGGAAATCGCTGACAAAGCGGCAGACAGCGTCGTGGAAATTTTTACGGAGGTCACGACGAGAGATGCATGGTACGGACAATATGTCTCGGAGGGCGCAGGTAGCGGTGTCATAATTTCATCAGACGGCTATATCATTACAAATGACCATGTAATCGACGGAGCGAGCAAAATCAGCGTCCGCACAACTGACAATGTGACCTATGAAGCGGAGCTTATCGGCACTGACCCACAGACGGATATAGCAGTCGTTAAAATCACCCCCACCTCTACACTAACCGTAGCACAACTTGGCGATTCTGATGAACTTGAAGTCGGCGACCTCGCTGTCGCAATCGGCAATCCGCTCGGAGAGCTTGGCGGAACCGTCACAGAAGGTATAATTTCAGCACTTGACCGTGAAATCAATATCGAGGGCGAAAGCATGACTCTTCTGCAAACTTCAGCCGCAGTCAACCCCGGCAACTCAGGCGGCGGACTGTTTGATGACGAAGGCAATCTCGTTGGTATCGTAAATGCAAAATCATCCGGCACGGATATTGAGGGCATCGGATTTGCCGTACCAATCAACACTGCCCAATTTGTGGCAGAAGAAATCATCAACAACGGCTATGTGAGCGGCCGTCCCGAAATTGGCATTTCGCTCATTGACATATATGATAGCAGCACAGCGCAAATGTACCGTGTCGCAGAATACGGCACATATGTGGCGCAACTGACAAGGGAGGACATCGGACTTGAACTAGGTGATCGTGTCATAAGTGTTGACGGATCGGAAATCACCTCATCACAAGATATAAAAGATGCTCTTGACGCCAAAGAAGTCGGTGATAGCCTGCTGTTTGAAGTGCAACGTGGTTTTGAGACTTTAGAAATTCCTGTGAGTTTGCAAGAAAAAAATAACAGTTAGAAATCAGTTCATCTTCATACAGCCGTCACATAAGAATGAGATAATAGTATTATCGAAAGGAGGAATGCGATGCTAGAATAGAAGTAACAACTATTGAACATGAGTACTATCAGTCACAGCAATATAAAAAATCACCCAAAAATCCAATCACCCAAAATCCAATCACCCATTCCCCAACTTCCTAAAATAAAACAGGGGACGCTGTGACCCCCTACAATAAAACAAAGCCCTCAATGTGGTCGGAATACCGACATTGAGGGCTTAACCAATTTATATATACATATTTAATCCTCACCGCAGTGACATAACCCTACCTCACAAACTCACCTCACCGCACAAACAAAAAAAGCCCCCATGCCAACTAGCAAAAAGGAGACCTTGCGAACTAAGGCATCGCCGTGTGAGTGGCTCGCTTTTTGCGGAAAAAGTCCGCGAAGGTGCCGTCCACCGAGCGGACGACACAGCTCCCCTGCCGCAATTCGGCGGCAACTTTTTGTTTCTTTTTAGTTAAAAAGAAATCCACAGCGGAAGCGTCTCCCACCGCAGTGACATTCCCCTAAACAAAAACGCATCTCACCACAGCGACATATCCCAAAATAAAAACACATCCCACCGCAGTGACATAACCATCCCTACCTCACAACCTCACCTCACCGTACAAACAAAAAAAGCCCCCATGCCAACTAGCAAAAAGGAGACCTTGCGAACTAAGGCATCGCCGTGTGAGTGGCTCGCTTTTTGCGGAAAAAGTCCGCGAAGGTGCCGTCCACCGAGCGGACGACACAGCTCCCCTGCCGCAATTCGGCGGCAACTTTTTGTTTCTTTTTAGTTAAAAAGAAATCCTCAGCGGAAGCGTCTCTCACCGCAGTGACGTTCCCCTAAACAAAAACGCATCTCACCGCAGTTACACATCCCCATCCACAGCGGCACATCCCCACCACAGTGACAAGCATCCCTACCTCACCGCAGAAACAATCCTCTCAATCCCCGACAAATCCCTATGAACCCTCACATCCGAAAAGCCCTCCTGCACAAGCATTGCCGCAAGCTCTTGCGCTTGCCCAATTCCGACTTCAGCGAGGAATATCCCCCCTTGTATCAGAGAATTCTTCCATTTGCCTGCGATTTCGCGATAGAAATCAAAGCCATCTTCTCCACCGTCAAGGGCGAGCATTGGCTCGTGTTGCACTTCACTTTGCAAGTCTTTTAACTCACAGCGTTTTATATATGGCGGATTTGTCACGAGCAAGTCAAATTTTTGCTCGAGCGGTGAATCAAAAACACTTCGCTTAACAATTTCGACTTTCACCCCAAAGAGCTTTGCATTATCCGCCGTTAATTTAAGAGCGTCCTTTGAGATGTCCACCAAGGTGACATCGGCATGGCGCTCTTTTGCTATTGTAAGCCCTATGCAACCACTGCCACAGCAGAGGTCAAGCACCTTTATATGCCCCCTATCGACCGTCAGTTTCAACGCAAGCTCCACTAGAATTTCCGTTTCAGGACGTGGAATAAGCACATCTTTTCTGCAAAAGATGCGCCTTCCGTAAAAGTCCCACTCGCCAAAAACATATTGCAATGGCTCGCCAAGACAGCGTCGCCTTGTAAATTCTTCAATTTTCTCTGCATATAATTCACCGTATTTCTCGGCTTCTTTAAGAATTTCTCTGCTCTCAAAAGCGGCTGATTCTACCCCGCTTTTTGAGAGTCTCTCTTTGATTTCACTTGCCAAAAGACTCACCAGAGCGCCTCCTCTTGTCTTTCGGGGATGACCTTTTCCATTGCGGCAATCGCCACTTCAATTTGTGCGTCATCAGGCTCTTTTGTCGTAATATTCTGCAAGAAAATTCCGGGTGCGGAAATCAGTCTGGTCAGCACATTATCATATTTACCTGCAAGGCGAATAAATTCATATGAAATGCCGACGATTAACGGCAAAAACGCCATTTTTGTCAAAAAGCGCACAAACACATTTGTCCAAGTGAAAATCGGCAATGAAAACACTACGATGCTTACAATGAGCACGATTATCATAAAGCTCGTGCCGCATCTTGGGTGAAATCTCTTCATTTCTCGCACATTTTCCACCGTTAGAGGAAGCCCCTCTTCATATGCGAATATCGTCTTGTGCTCCGCCCCGTGATATTGAAAAATTCGCTTAATATCAGAGATATTCGACACCGCTAGCAAGTATAAGATAAAAATGACGATTTTGATGACGCCCTCAAAAGCCGACATATACCATGAGGGAATTGCAATGTCGCTATCAATGAGGGAAAACGAGAAAGATGTCGCCGCCGCAGGTAAGAGCATGAACAATCCAAGTGAGAGAAGAACGCCTAAAATCGAGCCGAGCACAATCACGATATCCATTGAGCTCTTGCCGAGTTTTTTTGACAACCACTCCTCAAATTTTGTTGGCTCTTCCTCCATTCCGGACTTCTCAAAAGAATATGCCAATGTCTTATATCCAAGAGACAAGCTCTCAATAAATCCGCTTATACCACGCAAAAACGGCAATTTCAAAATTGGATATTTATCCTTGGGCGATGTCACCGGATTAATTGCAACATCAATGTCCCCCTCAGGCAGTCTAACTGCCATTGAGTAGAATTTCGGGCCCTTCATCATGACGCCCTCGTAAATTGCCTGACCGCCGATTGAGGTCTTGTGCTTTTTTTTGCTCATATATTTCTCCATTATTAATAATACATTTTTTCCAGTTTATCATAATTGCACAAAAAATACAATGAATATATGGTGAACAAATACAATAAATCGGCTGTATAATAAGGAAAAGAGGGCTTTTTTTGCCAAATTAGCAACAAATCCCCCTCTTTTAATTTTAACTCCTTATACGCACAGCCTATTTTTTCTTATACAGCCACTTTACAAGACTTGGCAACGCCTGCTCAAACGCCACTCCATATCGGAGCTCCTCGCCAAGCGTCACAGTTTTTTCAATACAAAGCGCTGTATATCTCACCGCAATCTCACATGCATTTGCAAGGCTCATGTCGCTGAGCAATGCCCCAAGCAAAGTGCTTGCGAAGATGTCGCCCGTGCCATGAAAACGTCCGTCGATG
>CAYJIE010000091.1:0-9306 GCA_964370145.1 uncultured Oscillospiraceae bacterium | reverse complement strand
CTCTCGAATTAAGCACCGAGTAGAGAATTTTTTGTGCGAGATTGCTCATTCCTATTTCATATGTGTCAGGAAAACAAAAGCAATAGCGAAGCATATCCGCAGTCAGCTCTTTCTTGACACTGTTTAGCTCACCACCCATATAATAAGCGGGTTTTTGTATAGTTTTTAGTAAATCAATTAGGGTCGCTCTATCCATTTTTTCCTCCGAAACGCAATAACTTAGCATATTATATTACAAGTTGTTGCGTTTTGCAATGGCAAAATCAGTTTTTTCCAAAAAAGTTCACAGGTTGCCGTCTTGCCTGCTTAATAAGAAGGAATGCACCGACTAGAGCAAGTGAAAAATTATAATGAGTAATGTAGAGGAGCCACAATCCAAGTGAGAATAAAATAAGTGAGAAGAAAATGCTCACATAGCTTGCGACGTTCTCACCGAGAGTAAAGCCAAATATCCATCTTGACAATATAAGAAACACTCTGCCACCGTCAAGATTTTCAATTGGTAGCATGTTGACTATAAAAAACAGCATATTGACCGTGATAAAAAATAAATCTCCGTAGAAATTATTAAAATTTACGATATAAAAAAATGCCATTCCAGCCATAAACAAATTTGAAAATGGGCCTGCAAGACTGATTGCAATCTCGCCCATATATGATATATAGTTAAAGTCATTTGGCACGATTTCAATGCCAAAAGCTCTAATATTTATTTCCTTTGGTGCACAGTTAAGCATATGCATTGCAATGATATGTGACAATTCATGGATAGTTGCCGAAAATACAAGTAGTATAGCAAAAAATGAACCATCTATCAGTATGAACAGACCTATTAACAGTACAAAAAATGGACTTAATGAAAATTTATACTTTATGTTATACACCCTCTACCATGTAAGATTTAGCTGTGGATTTGTGAATTTTCCCTCAAATTTCACCTCAAGATGTACATGATTTCCCGTTGAAAGTCCTGTGCTGCCGATTTTTGCAATTGTTGTATTTTCATCAACAGATTTCCCCTCTTTAACAGTTATACTACTGCAATGTGCATATTTTGAAGTGAGCTCATTTCCATGATCAATCACAACATAATGACCGTAAATGTTGTTATAACCCACCTCTTTTACAATACCTTTTGCGATAGATTTAATCGGTTTTGCATAGTCAGCGCCGATATCAAGTCCGTGATGAAATGAAATTTGCCCATTAATCGGGTCGGTTCTAATGCCAAATTTTGATGTGATTACACCGTCCACAGGATAGTATATCTTTATTGGTAGCTGTACTTTTGACATCTCTACATTGTCAGGGACATTCTCATCTTCAAGCGGGATTTCAGGCAACTCTTTTTCAACTGTCGCTGACAGTGACACATATGGATTATCGCTGACTTTTAATAGTGTGCTTTCCTCATTTTCTTCATTTAAGAAATTTCTAAGCGACGAAGCAAGCGTGTATGCGCTTGCTTCGTCCACCATTGCTACGGTGTTTTCATCGCTTATGTCAGGGATATCATTATAAGCGTCTTCATCAAATCCGCTTACAAATTCATCTTCCTCCACAACATATGCTCCTTCGCCGATATTTTCAATATCTACTATTTCCGCATCCTCGATAATCTCCTGCTCATCTGCTTCACCGGAAACTTGCACTGCAGGCGATAAGTCAAAATATTGTCCTATTACAGGTACAGATTCCGCCACTTGTGTAAGACTCACATTGATTTCTTCTAATGTACTATGCTGTTTTAACATGTCAGCCACAGTTTCTTTAACGTTGCCGCCTAAAAAGTTTACCACAACCGCCATGATTACCAACACAAACGCCCCCATGACACGGTTGAAAAACATCACATCTGATGCATTTTCGTTTTTTTTCGGCTGCCTTTTTGTCGTAACTCTCCTATTCTTTTTTCTTTTCGGGCTCTGCTTTCGCTCCCTCTCTCTTATCTCCACATTCGCCCCTCCTCACATTTTCTATAATATGATGCAAATCAATCCGCCACTACCCTCATTGATTATTCTCTGCAATGTCTCTTGTAGCTTAGCTCGTGCATCTTCAGGAGTTTTACTTAGTTTATTCTGCAAGCCCTCATTAACAAGCTCATGCAGCGATTTTCCAAAAATATTGCTCTCCCATATTTTTTTAGGATTTTCTTCAAACTCTGAAAGCAGGTATTTAACCAGCTCTTCTGATTGTTTTTCAGAACCGACAATTGGGCTTACCTCTGTTTCAATATCCGCCCTTATCATATGAATAGACGGTGCTGATGCTTTGAGTTTCACCCCAAATCGCCCACCATGCTTGACGATTTCAGGCTCTTCTAATTTAAGCTCGTCAATCGTTGGGGTGACAATACCATACCCTTTGTTTCTCACTTCCTCTAGCGCATATGCTATCTTGTCATATTGATATTTAACCTCTGCCAGTTCTTTTAACATGCTGATGATTTTTGATTCATCAGTGATGTCAAATCCAGTTTCTTCGCTAATTACTTTGTAGAATAAATCATCGTTAAGCGTTATATCAACATTGGCACTTCCCTCGCCAAGATTAATTTGCGTGAGTTTTGCATTTTTTATGTACTCATTTTGTGCCACATTTGCAATTGCATCGCTTATTTCGCAAATTTTAGTGACTGAACTAATCTCTTTGGTCAATGTGTCATAAATTGACTTCTTTAGCCAATGCTCAGGTGAAAGACCTAGTAGCCATTTTGGCATATTTAGATTGATTTCTTTCACAGGAAATACAAAGAGGATTTCCTCCATGATTTCTTTAATGTCCACTTCGTTTAGCTCCATGCAGTTTACCGCTATAACCGGAACACCATATTTCGCCTCTAAATCCATTGATAGATTGGTTGTTTCCTCTGACAGCGGTCTGCGTGAGTTTAAGAGCATCACAAATGGCTTATTAATATTCATAAGCTCGCTTATGACACGCTCTTCTGCCTCAATATAGCTATCGCGTTCAATTTCACCAAAACTGCCGTCACATGTTATCACAAGACCTATTGTCGAGTGCTCATTAATGACTTTTCTTGTACCCATTTCAGCCGCCTCATCAAAGGGCATTTCCTCTTCCAGCCAAGGGGTGCGCACCATTCTTGGAATGTCAGCCTCCATGCTTCCTAAAGCGCCTTCGACCATATATCCCACGCAATCAATTAGTCTTACATTCAGAATAGAATTGTCTGAAAGAGTGATTTCCGCCGCCTCATTTGGTACAAATTTCGGCTCAGTTGTCATTATCGTCTTCCCTGCCGCACTCTGCGGCAATTCATCTATTGCCCTTTCACGCTTGTTTGGGTTATCGATACCGGGAAGTACGAGTTGCTCCATAAAGCGTTTAATAAATGTAGATTTTCCAGTGCGCACAGGACCGACGACACCAATATAAATATCGCCGTCAGTCCTTCTTGCTATATCATTATAAATTGAATATCTCTCCATAAAATCATCCTCCATTTCGTTCTTATCGCTCAATTATCAACATGTTTATGCCACTTGGCACATTATCACTTGCAATATTATTATTCTCTCTTAATGTTGACTGCAATGTGTTATATTTCTTGCCGATTTCCCACAAACTCTCCCCCTCTTGTGGGAAGTAGATAGTGAGCATATGCAGCTGCGGCACGACTTTATCCGTAATCTCGATGCTCTGTGTCGCCTTTACCTCCGATTTCGCCCTTAAAAACGCCTCACAACTAATCACAGCTTCCGCCATAATTTTTGCTGAATCTGTAGCTCTGTAAGTAAATTTATCTATCACTGCATTTCCAAGGAAATAGTATTCACGCATTTCATCGTCATGACAAGCGCTAGAGCATGTAAACGGTACGATTTCATCAATGGCAACAATTTCCCCACTCATATTCTTTGCTAGAAATGTCATGAAGATATTTCCATTGAAATATATCTCATTTTTTTCTTTGTCATAGGCGCATTCTTTCAAACTTGCATATGCTTCACCCGTATAAATTGCTGATATTTCACCGGCAAGATCAATTTCTTCGCTCACATTTGCCTCGCAGAAATTATGCGCAGCTAGCTGCTCTGCGACTAAATTTATACTTTGACAAATAATTTCACTGTCTTTTGCATATGCGTCAGTTACGATTTCAACATTTTGGTTTTCATAACAATTGACCTCTGCTTTAACATTGATTTTACAATTTAGTATATTCGTAATTCCATTTTCGTCATCCTCTGTCCCAAATGAGCAATCAAGTACCGATAATGTCGCATTAATGATACTTTCATCTGTCGCCCCATTTGCATCAACAACTTGATTAAATGGGATGTCCCCTGAAAATTCCTCAATTGCACCAGTTTCAACATCGCCAATATAAATCGCCTTCACCTTACAACAGCCTTTTATCACCACTTTATCGCTGACAACTTTCATTTCAACAAGCATGATATCGCAGTCTGTTTTAAGAAGTCTCTCCATTGCAGGATATCCCTCTTCTAAAGTTAGGTTCTCCAAGACTGTAAAATCCTTAACTTCACTTGAGGTAAACAATGCAAAGTCCTCTTTGGTAATCAATGTTTCAATGCTCGCCGGAACTGTGCTCGCATCAACAATTTCATATTGTTCTGTGTTCTCCCCAACAAATGAAATTGTCATCTCACCATTCACAGTTAGCTTCCTGCTATTAGTAGGCTTGCAATATATATTGTCCATTGCCACATTACAAGAAAAACGTGAATTAGCGAGAATATTCTTATCGAGATAGCTCTCATTAAAAGGCAGTTTGAAGGAATAACTTTGCAATGATGGCGATTCCTCCGACATGTAGAGCAAGACACATTCGGTTTTACCGTCAAAAGAGACTTTGCCGTCCGCTGTCGTTATCGTCATCACATATGGATTTGCATCAAGGCGTACCACTGTATTGATATCAGGTAAATAGTCGGGGATTGTAACCTCCCCGTCAAAAAACGCACTCAAATTAGAGGACAAAAACGAATTATTGCAATATAATTTCTTTGTTGGCATGTTTGCTATGTTTGTCATACTTTTCTCCTTTTACATTGTTTATTGTTCATTACAATGTATGACAGTTTATCCATTTTATGACTGTAACGCAAAAAAAAGTCTCTAATGCCGATTAATTTTGGCATTAAAGACTTTATTCTTATTAAGTTTTGTCAGCGCTTATTAGCACTAACGACTACAAATTATAAGATATCCGACAATCATAATTGCAATTGTGAGTATTACCACCATAAAAGAAGGCGGCAGAAATATTGAAATTAATATGCCTGCGCCAAGAAAAATGACACCAAGCCCCACTAAATCCCGATAAAATCCCAAGTCCCCACACCTCACAATCACTTAGCCTATACAATATTATATGAAAAGCTGTGAAATATGTGACTATATTCATTCTGCTTACCTACTTCGTTACCATTATAACTAATTGACCTTTTTTTGTCCCTATATATGCTGTTTCTTCCATTATCTCATTGCTAACACCTATCGGAAAATCAGGTGTCAAGTCAATGTCCTTTACATTGTATTTGCAACCCTCAATAATTACTTTTTTTGCAACTCCACCATAAGCAAACACCGATAAATTCTTGTATTTAGCACTGTTTTTCACCGAAATCGCTGTCGCACAATCCTTAATCAAGGTAATTGCCGCTTCACTGCTAATCAACCAGCCCTTAGCCGCATTATTTGCAATATATGACAACACAGATATATTTGCAAAGCTATGGTCAAATCTTCCGCCGAGTGCACCAAATATCAATATCGTCTTATATCCTCTCTTAAGTGCCTCCTTAACAGCAATCAAAGTATCAGTGTCATCCTTTTCAGGTTCAAATCTCATTATCTCGCCGTCGAATTTATTTACACCACTTTTCAATGAATCGAAATCACCGACAAGCAAGTCCACCCCTATAGCAAATTTCAGCGCATTTTTATATCCAGCATCAGCACAGATTACAAAGCTGTCTAGCCCCTTAATATACTGCGCCTCATCATCTGTAATACGCATGGCTGCAATGATTACACAAACACTCATCACTTCAACTCCCATTCTTTGAGATTTTCAACTTCCCTGTACATCGTGACATAATTATCATAGCGGCTTTTACAAATCAAATTGTCCGACAATGCTTTTTTCACCGCACAATCGGGCTCTTTTAAATGCTTACATGTCGCAAAACGACAATTTTCATAGTATTCACTAAATTCTCTAAAGCAATCTGCGAGCTCATCTTTTAAGATTAGTTCAAAGCGCTATGTTGATATATCCGCATACCCCGGAGTATCAGCGATATATCCCCCTGCAAACTCCAGTAATTCCACATGCCTAGTAGTGTGCTTGCCGCGAATATTCTTCTCCGATAAAAGCCCCACTTCCATATGCTCACTCTCGGTAAGTCTGTTGACTATGCTTGACTTCCCAACACCAGAAGCACCTGCAAAAACACAAATATGTCCCGAAATAGACTCTTTTATCCGCTCAATCCCGATATTTTCCACAGCACTCACTTCAATGACTTCAAAGCCGGCACCACGATAAATATCTCTGATTTCAGTATTCTGCGCAATGTCAATTTTGTTTATAACAAGCACCGGCTCAATTTCTTTTTTCTCGCACAAAGCAATTGTTTTGTCAATTAGTAACAATTGTGGCTTTGGGTTTTTTGATGCAATGGTCACAAACATCTTATCCACATTTGCAAGCGGCGGTCTGATAAATATATTTTTCCTTGGTAAAATCTCCTTAATATATGCCTCTCTGTCCTGCTCGTGCGTAAGCATAATTTCAACTTGATCTCCGGGGAACGGTGATATTTTTTCCTTGCGAAAGAGACCCCTTGCCTTGCATTCAAAAATGCCCTCTTCGGTTTTTACATAATAAAAACCGCCTATTCCCTTTAATATAATACCAATCATAAATACCCTTATTCCCGAAACTCAATGAAGTTTGACGCCCATAAAATATCATCCATATAAATCATAACCAGCTGTGTACCTCTACCGTATAAATCCAGCAAAATGAACTCTTCCGAGGAGTGATGTGTTTCTGAATAGACTGTCTCACCATCAAGTGACACTTTCACCCTAATATCTCCCCTATCATTTGGGAAATTAATCGTAATTTGCTCCTTAATCGGTGCCTCTGAGCCATCACTGACGGTAAGCTCTATAATCGTGTACTCATCAACAAGATCTCCACCTGCAATATTTTGTGTAATGACTTCCCCCTCAGGCTTGTCACTCGCAACCCTTGTCACTGACGGTACAAGTGTTTGCGCTGTCAATGCTGTTCTCGCCTCTGTTTCGCTCGTTCCAACAACAAAAGGCACTTCTACTTTTTTCACCTCACGCCCAAGGCTGACATATATCGAAACTTCCGAACCTTCTGCAACTTCTGTTCCAGCCGCAGGCTCACAGCGAATTACATTATCAACCGCAATAGAATCGCTATTCTCATGAAAAATTTTATATTCTAGCCCATTTCTTCTCATCTCATTTTCAGCAATAATATAATTTTGATTGCTTACATCGGGAACTTCGACAATCTCACCGCCAAGACTTACATTCACCCTTATATCCGCTCCGGGTCGCACCATCATTCCATCAGATGGCGATTGATAAAACACTTCGCCCTTCTCATATTCACTGTTGTATACCTCTTGGCTAAGAATAATATTAAAATTAGTGCTAAACTCCTCATTTGCAAGTATTTCCTCATAACTCATACCGATTAAGTCAGGGATTTCTACATCTGCAAGCGGCTCAACAGGATCTTGAAGCAAAAAGAACATCAATGCAAATGAGAAAAGCACGACTGCTGAAATAATACCCGCCATGACATTTAGATACTTTTTCTTGGCGTTTTCGTCATTTGACTCCTCGTCCTCTTTTACATTTTTGATAATATCAATATATTTTGTCGGATTATCATCCGCAATATATTTATATTCAAATTTAATGCTGGGATTTTGCTTGAACATCTCAATGTCTTGCATAAGCTCCTCAACATCCTTATAACGATTATCGGGATTCTTTGACATGCATTTTAATATGATCTCTTCAAGCCCCTGTGGAATTTCCGCATTCCTCTTTGTCGGCTCCTCAGGATTGTTCTGCAACTGCATAAGTGCGACTGACACGGGATTTTCTGCGTCAAAGGGAAGAGTCCCTGTCATCATTTCATATAACATTACCCCGACGGAATAGAGGTCACTTCTTGCGTCTACACGCTCAGCGCTTACCTGCTCTGGACTAATATAGTGCACAGAGCCGATAGCCTTGTCCGTCATTGTGTTAGTATTTGTCGTTGCAAAACGTGCAATCCCAAAGTCAGTTACTTTTATGCTGCCATCACTTAAAAGCATCATATTTTGCGGCTTAATATCACGGTGAATAATCCCCTTGCTATGTGCATGTGCAAGGGCTTTTAATATCTGACTGAGAAAATACAGTGTTTCACGCCATGTGAGCTTCTCCTGCTGACGAATATATTGCTTTAGCGTTATTCCATCAAGAAACTCCATCACTATATAATATAAATCGTCATTAAGCGCCACATCGTAGACTTTAACTATATTCTTATCTTTCAATATCGAAATTGCCCTAGACTCATTTTCAAAACGCAGTCTAAAGCTTTCATCTTCCAAAAATTCGTGTTTTAGTACCTTTATCGCCACAGTTGTGCCGTTTTCCATGTCAATTGCTTTATAAACAATCGCCATTCCGCCAACGCCAACGACGCTCTGTATTCTATATCTACTGTTTACAATCTTTCCGACCAGTCTTTCCAATGTTTAATCCTCCAAACCCTAAAGCATCACGACAACAGCTGTGACATTGTCTGTCGCACCTGCTGAAATCGCTTTTTGTATCAGAGAATTTACAATTGCTTGTGCTGAAGATTGCGCTGATAGCTCAGCTGCAATAACAGCATCTGGGACCATATTTGATAAGCCATCCGAGCACACAAGCACAACTGCATTCTTGGGTTTACTTACTTTGAAAAAGTCGATATCCACCGTTTCAAGCGTCCCCACCGCCCTCGTAATTATATGTTTTTTAGAGTGATGGAGCGCCTCTTCTTCGGTGATATTTCCGCCGTCAACCATCTCTTGCACCACGCTGTGATCTTTTGTCACCTGCGTCAACGCACCATCAGAATATATATAAACCCTGCTGTCACCAACATTTGCACAGATGATATTATCCTCAAGTACAAGTGCAAGCGCCGCCGTCGTGCCCATTCCAGAATATATATCATCTTGGAGAGACATCGAATATACCTCGCGGTTCGCCTCTTCA
>CAYJIE010000090.1:0-9315 GCA_964370145.1 uncultured Oscillospiraceae bacterium | reverse complement strand
CAGCACCGGCACCCATTACACCAGGGAGCGTACTGCCCACAAACGGCATATAGTTCTCCTTTGCACCTGTGGCGATGATGACTTTCTTCGCTTTAATTATATATTGCTCATTGTTATAGATAACACCTAGATTTAAGTTCTTCTCAATGCCATAGACAAGGGCGTTTAGCCAAACTTTGGCACCGCTTTTCTCAACTTTTGCAAGAAGCTCATTGCCGATTGTAAAGCCACGAACACCTGCTTGATGTGCCTTTGACCCAAAGAATTTATGGATTTGCTTGAAAAGCTGACCACCGGGCAGAGCATTTTCGTCAAGGACGAGCACATTTGCACCTGTAGAGGCGGCTGAATATGCGGCAGACAGTCCTGCGGAGCCTGCACCGATAATTGCGATATCTACTTGTATATTCTTCATTTTGCACCGCCTGTACTGCTAAATCCACCCAAACCTCTTTGCGTTTGGACATGCATGCCATCACGAACAGCAGTTACACAAGTTCTTGTATTGGGCACGCCGTCAACAATCATCATGCAATCTGTGCATCTGCCAATTGCGCAAAAAATGCCTCTTGGCTCACCATGCTTATGTGTTGTCCTAAAAGCGACAATACCTGCATTGACCAGCGCCGCTGAAATCGGCTCATTGGCAAGTGCCTCAATGGGCTTTCCGTCAAAATATATAGTAACCGTATTTGATACATCTAATGTTTCAAGAATTGGATGTGCTGTAATTCTCACTTAAAATCTCCGTTTCGTTTTTATAATAGTTAATGCACAAGCTTACTAAATCGCTTCCTCGTCAAATTCACGTGTTCTGATTCTGACCGCTCGCTCAACTGGGCTGATAAAAATTTTACCATCGCCGCATTTACCTGTGTAGGCTACGTCGCAAACCTTTTCAATAAGATTTTCCACCTCATCATCATTGACAACTACTTCAATTTTTATCTTCGATGTTAAAAGCACATCTCTTTTCATATCAGGCGAGAAGACAAGACCCTCATTGTCAGGGAGTTCCTCAAAAGTTCCACAGCCCGAGACATCGTAGACAGTCATGCCGCCAGCACTATAGTTAAGTATAGCGTTTTTTACATCGTTAAATTTTTCTTTCCTTACAATAATATTGAGTTGTTTCATGTTAGTAACTCCTTATAACGAATAATAATTGTACATTATATCAAAAAATCACGCTCATAGCAATATATATATAGTATTTTTATGAAAAATAATGCAAAAAATGGAGAACTTGCCTCCATTTTTTACGATTGGTTTTATTTAGTACCAAGGCTCATATAAGCTTGGATAGATATAATCATCAGTCACTTCAAAGTAAACCGGCGATGAATATGAGATATTACCACGAATGTCAATCATTTCGTAGATCATGACATAGTATCCATTTTTCAAGAAATCATCTTCCACTTTCATATTTGTGTTATAAGTAAAGGTGTCTACTTCAACAGAAGAGCCAACTTCGAAAATATACATATCTGAATTGTAGTGAATTGTTTTAATCTGATCTCCGTTTTTCAAATGATACCACTCACGGTCAGAGACGCCGATTGCGCTAAGCGGCTTGCGAGCACCTTCAATTGAATATGTATCACTGCGATATTCATATACGATTGATAAGTTATATCTTACACCGTTAATCAAGACTGGGGATGTGTAACGGTTGTATTTTTCACCGGGCTCGGTTAACTCCATATACAAAAGATGTCCGTCTAGCATTGTCCAATAGCCCCAAAAGTTATCCCTAAAAACACCACGATTCCAGTTCATATGTAAATTATCGTCAGTGCCAAGATGTGTCAACTCATCATATCTGTCATCATAATGATATAATGAAAACTGCACTGATTGCAATATGTCATATGCCTCAGGACCTAAATCCAAAACTGATTCAGAATTATTGTTAAGTGTGACAGGGTAGTCGTCCCAGTCCATATCTTCAAGCGTTTGAATTTCATGATCAGGTTTTAGCCAATCAAGAACTGTGCCACCATGTGAACCACTGCTGTCCGGCAGCTCGTCTGAAAGCGCATATGAATATAAGTCAACAAAGGATTGGCTGTATCCAACAGCCTCAAAGATATTCAAGCCATATAATTCTGAATCATATGGGAAGTAGCAAGAAAGTCCTGTTGCCTCCTCACGATATTCACCATTGACTTCATACACAATGCTGTCAGAAAGAGCCTCTAATACTGCGTTAGACTCGGTAGTGATTATGTCACTCATATTTCTCGCAAGATGTCCTAAGTCCACCATATTAGAATAGCCTTCTTGACGAGTATTCCCACCATAATTTTCAGTGGACAGCGCATATTGTGCAAATCTTGTATAAAAAGAAGGGTCTTCTAAAGTGTTAATCATAATCTTTTCGCCAAAATCTTCATATGCATCAAGTAGGGGAGTCAACTGTTTTAAATCAACAACCGAAAGTGTTGTCTCTGAATCCTCTCTTGCGCGCTCATTTGCGAGCATGTACTGATCGCAAATAACTTTTCCTAAACTAAGCGCACTCATATCACTGTCTTTTGCAAGGCTATCAAAAATGCCTGTATAATTGAAGCCATTTCCGGGAGCAAGTTCTTGCGAGGCAACAAGATACTCTGCAAATGGTTGCATAGCGGCGGCAACATCGATACTTGCCATCAAACAAGCGTCGAATGCAACAATATCAATTGGGATATTGGTGGGGTCTTTACCGTAAACAGCTTCCATTGCATATGTAAGCTCAAGGATATCAAGTGAATCATCGTGGAATTGTTCATCATATGCAATACCGCCAATTGTGCCCGAGCCATGGTTCCAGACATTAAGCATCACATTTTCCGATGGGTAATTTGTTGAAGCGAATGTAAGAAAATCCTCAAAGGTACTCCAATCACCCATATTTACAGCGTCTGTGCGCTCAAGCTCTCTTAGCCCGTCCTTGTCATATATAAAGCGTTGGCTGTAATCTGCATCAACAAAGATGTTGTGCCATCTTCTTGCTCCGCCCGTCTGTATAATAACAGTTGTGTTCTCATCAATATCAGCTGAGAAAAGTTCCTCAAGGTCACCGGTTGCAAGCTCATAGTCAGTTTCTAAATCACTGCCGCATAGATACCAATACATGACCCAATGCTCAGATACATCAGCATTTGTGTCAGTCGACACTGTTGGTACAGTTGAGGGATTTGTAGGAGAAGTCGGAGTAAAGTCATTATTCGGGGTTTGATCTAGCAGTCCATGCTCAAAAAGACGGTCAAGAAGTGCCGCAAGCTCCGCTCTTGTCACATATGAATGTGGCCTTATGGTATTGTCCTCATATCCAGACACAACGGCTTCTTGAAGTAAAAAATTGCTTGCTACGACAGCATAGTCACTCACATCAGAGGCGTCTTTATATTTTGACATACTATCAGTTATAGTGTCAGTTTTGATCATACCGCTGTTTGAAAGTGCTCTAAAGAAAAAGCTAAATGCCTGCTCACGGTTTAGCGGCTCGTTTGGAGCAAATGACACAGAAGATACACCTGATGTGATTTTGGTATCATATGCCCAACGCACCGCTTCCCAATACGGGGCGACGGTGGAGACATCGTAAAAGGGGAGCGCTTCAGCGCTTACAACAGGTGCGCCAAATGCATTATATAATGCTGAAATTATTGTAGCACGAGTTGCTTGCTCGCTTGGTAAAAACATTGTAGAGTCCTCGCTTGAGCCCTCCATAATTCCTGCTTCTGTGAGCCGCATTATTGATTCATATGCCCAGTGATTCTCAGATAAATCTTCATATTGCGCAGCAGAGACGACTGTGCTAAACATGAGCAGGGAACACAAAATGATACCAATCAATCTTTTCTGTCTCATTTTTTCCACCTCTTATTAATTTCTAATTATATTTTTGCTAATTTTGTACATAAATGATAATACACTCTATATTATATCATTTCTTGGCAAGTAAAACAATTAAATAAATGTAAATGAATATTCAAATAAAATTAAATGTGTTCTACGAATTAATGGTTTGTAAGATATTTGTTAATAAGTGCACAAAACTATAGAATAACTGTAAAAAATAATGTAATCTTATTGATAAAATCGATGAAGAAGGTGTATATGAAATTAGAAGAGAAAAAAATCACGAAAAAGCTTAGTAATTATAATGAAATCAAATCTTTTATGAAAAGGGTTTTTCCAAAAGAAGAACTTATTCCAATGTGGTTAATAATCCTTATTGCAAATATGAGAAAATACAATTTTAATGCTTACTACGACGGAGATTTATTCGTGGGCGTTTTGTTTACAATAGACACTAAAGATACTCTATTTGTGTTTTATATTGCAGTGAATGATAAAATTCAGTCTAAAGGATATGGTTCTCAATTGCTTAAAAATATTTTTGACACTTATAAAGAAAAATCTGTGACACTATTCATCGAGACTATGGATAATAAAGATGCTGACAACTACGAACAACGATTAAAAAGGCTAGAGTTTTACGAGAGAAATGGTTTCTTTCATACAGGAATAAAAGCCGGTGCTAAAACACCTTTTGTAGACGTTTTGTCAACAGACAGAAGTTTTGATGTTGCAAATACAAAAAGACTTATGAAGTTTATTCCAATGAGAATTTTCGCGCCCGTAAATTAATTAGCGCATTTAAGAATTGGGTAAATTAAAAGATATACAATAAAAATGTAAATATGAGTAACAAAAACCACGCACAATTGTAAAATCGTGCGTGGTTTTTGTTACTCCCACTCTATCGTCGCTGGAGGCTTACTCGTAATATCATATACAATTCTATTTACGCCGCGAACTTCATTGACAATTCTGATTGAGCAGCTTTCAAGTACTTCATATGGAATACGGGAAAATTCTGCTGTCATGAAATCGACAGTGGACACAGCCCTAAGTGCAATCGTATAGTCATAGGTACGTTCATCGCCCATAACCCCGACGCTTTGAATGTTTGTAAGCACAGCAAAATACTGGTTTATCTCACTTGCAATTCCAGCCTTTGCAATTTCATCTCTAAAGATGAAATCTGCTTCTCTTAGTAGGTCTAGCTTCTCTTTTGTGACATCACCAATTACTCTAATTCCAAGCCCAGGACCTGGGAATGGTTGACGCCATACAAGTGTGCTTGGCATGCCAAGTTCGATTCCGAGTTTTCTAACTTCGTCTTTGAAAAGCCACTTGAGCGGCTCGATTATATCTTCGAAATCCATGACTTCAGGAAGTCCGCCTACATTATGGTGGCTTTTTATTGTTGCTGAAGTACCGGTGCCACTCTCAATTATATCGGGATAGATAGTGCCTTGAACAAGCAGATTGAAGCTTCCGAGCTTCTTGCCTTCATCTTCAAATACACGGATAAACTCTTCGCCGATGATTTTTCTTTTGCGCTCAGGATCGGACACTCCTTTAAGTTTTTCGAGGAATCGCTCTTCGGCGTCAATTTTGGTAAAATTAATATCAAAATCTTGAGTGAAAGCTTTTTCAACTTCAGCGCTTTCGTTTTTTCTCATCATACCTGTGTCAACATACATACAGGTGAGTTGCTTACCAATTGCCCTATGTACAAGTACCGCCGCAACTGCTGAGTCAACGCCGCCTGAAAGGGCACATAGTACACGCTTATCGCCGACACGCTCCTTAAGCTCCTTGACATATCTATCGATATAATTAGCCATTGTCCAATCAGCGGTACAATTACACACAGCGAAAACAAAGTTTTCAAGAATTTTTTGACCCTCAATCGTATGTGTTACTTCAGGGTGAAATTGTACGGCATATAGCTTTTTATCGGTATTTGCAAAAGCTGCATTTGGGCAACTATCGGTTTTAGCTGTGGTCACAAAGCCACTTGGAATATGTTCAACATAGTCAAAATGGCTCATAAAACAAGTGTTGTTCTTCTCAACATTCTTAAACAACACAAAATCAGTATCATATTGAATTTCCTTCTTGCCATACTCAGGAGTTGCAGGCTTTGTCACCGTGCCGCCCAATTCTTTTCCGAGTAGTTGAGCGCCATAGCAAATGCCTAAAATAGGAATACCTAGCTCAAAAATCTTTCTGTCGCAGACTGGCGCATCTTCAGCAGTTACACTTGACGGGCCACCTGTGAAAATAATGCCGCTTGGTGCAATGTCCAAAATCTCTTGCGGTGTTATTGTGTGGGGCACAACGGAGCTGTACACCGACATATCTCTAACGCGTCGTGCAATAAGCTGATTGTATTGTCCGCCAAAGTCAATTACTAAAATTTGAATTTTGTTTGTATCTTTATTATTCATATTATCCTCCGAAAAACTCAGTTATATCTATTATTGTCCCACATTTTCTGTCAAAAAGCAAGGTTTTTTTACTATTTTCCACTATAAACTCACAGATATCCGTATTTTTTTCAATAACCTTGGAGCTTGAGTCAATATGCTGTGGCAGAATTTTATATAAAAGTTCATGATTGCGGTAAAACTTATGACAACTGTCACGAAAGTCTGAACTTGGTTCATGTGGCAGATAAGGAGGGAATGCTCCTCGGTACATGGACATGTAATCCATCTTCAAATATTCCCTAAAATTAACCATATCATATATATGCTTGACGGCAAAGTCGTGAAATACATTATACAGCGTTTTGTATGAATATGATATGTTAAGGTCAATTACTTTACACAACTCGCTAAACAGCTTATATGGCGTAAAAACACTTAAAAGCAAGGGAAGAGAGTGCTGAAATTTACCGCTGTTACCAAAGAGTTCAAGGCAATGCTCCACATGCTTTAATTCACATAAATCTTCAAAAGAAAAATATTTATTACTAAGAAATTCATATGGTTCATATTCACTAAATTTATATGAGTGTATGTCAGCTTCATTTCTTATATGTGAGCCTCGAAGAAGTTTTAAGAAACCAAGTTGGACTTCATTTGCACAATCAAAACTCTCATCAAATGAGTTCTTAAATGATTCTAAATCTTCAAACGGAAGGCCTGCAATTAAGTCAAGATGTATGTTGATGTTGTCAGCCTTCTTCAATTTTTTTAGTTTAAGCAGTTCTTCTAAAGGGTCAGATGGTCGCTTAATTGCGCTTAAAGTGCGTTTATTTGTGCTTTGAATTCCAACTTCAAATTGAAGTCTATCCTTTGGGACTGTTGGCAAAAACTCCATGATTTCATCGGTCAATAGGTTTGGTGCAATTTCAAAATGATATATAGCAGTGCAGTCAAACTTTGCAATTGCTTTCCAGATTTCTAGAGCTCTTTTCGGATCTGCATTGAATGTTCGATCAAGCAGTTTCACTGTTTTCGAGCCTTGTCCAAGCCTATAAAGCTCATCAATAGCAGTTTGTGTATCCATATAGCGCACGCCACTTGACAGTGAAGAAATGCAATATGAACAAGAATACGGGCAGCCTTTTGATGTTTCAAAATACAGTAAGCGCCCACTTGTGATTTCACTTTCATTGTAGTAGCCAACGCTATATTCTCCAAAATCTGCGTACGCAAGGGGAATATCAGTACAATTATTTGCTGTTGCAACGGAATTTGGAAATTCTGAATTGCCCTCAATTGCTTTTACAAACGCAGGTAGTAGCATTTCGCATTCTCCGCAAAGCACATAATCAAAATATGAGTATATTAAGAAGTCTTGCGGTGTATATATGACTTCCGGCCCAGAAATTGCAATTTTAATGTCAGGGTGGATTTGTTTTATACTATAAGCTAGTTTTTTGACAAGTGTTACATTCCAAATGTACACACCAAACACGAGTAAATCACATTTACTACTTAAAATTCCCTCTAAAATTGAAAAAAAGCTTTCATTTACAGTGCTTTCAAAATAGTCACAGTCTATATGATGCTCGGAACATGATTTTTTTAAAATTCGCACAGCGGGTGCGGTGTGACAGTGTTTTGCATTAATTGCAACTAACAATGTTTTTATAAGCTCAACTCCTTTGGTCAATATTGGAAAAAACAATTATATCATAAATTGTAAAAAAAAGCAAAATATATTCTAAGAAATTTTAATTACGGAGGTACATCAATGTTTAGTATAGGAAAAATGACAAAATTTTTAGCTGTAACAATGGTAACTACAGCTATGGTATCTATGATTGCATATGCAGATTTTTCGGTGACGGATAATAAATATGTGATTGAAGCAGACGATGAGTATATCGCATATTTTGATGAAGATAATGAAATCAAACTAAATGCGAGTTTCTTTGAAGACCTACTCGAGGGAATTTTGGGGGACGTCAAGTATGTGACAATAATTGAACTTCCTTCAGAAAATGAAGGAACGCTCTTTTATGGCAAGGTTAAAGCTATTCCACTTGACTCATTTAAGCTTGGCTTATTTGGAAGTTTGAAGCTAATTGGTACTGGTCAAGATAGTTATATCACTTTTATTGCAAGAGATTCAGATGGGAATGTTAGTGATATAAGTCGTCTTAATGTGATGCAATCACAGTCATCGCTACAGCCAAAATCTGAAGACGTTTTTGTCGAAACAGCTGTTGATATGAAAGTGTCAGGCAGCCTCGTTGGTCATGGAGACGATTTGATCTATGAAATCTTAACTGCACCGACAAAAGGCGACATTCATTACTCCTCAACAAATTCGCAATTTGTATACACTCCACATATGGGAGAAAAAGGTTCTGACAGTTTCACATACAGCGTTAAGAATAAGTATGGTGAGAAGTCGGCAGTCAGCAAAGTGACAATTGACATTGTTGAGCTTGACAGTGATGTATATTATACGGATATGATAAATTCAGTTAATCACTATGCGGCAATCAAGCTTGCCGACTTAGGAATTTACAGAGGCGAGCGAGTTGCAGGTTCTGATTTTCTATACCCAAGTCAAGCGGTCAGCCGTGGTGAATTCCTTGTCATGCTCATGAACGCCGCAAAGCTCGATGTTAATGCACCAGTAATTGCAAATGAGATGACAGCATCTGACGAAGAAATCCCTACATGGATGGAGAACTATTTTAGCTCTGCTGTGTCAGCGGGAATCATTGAAGGTGACGGCGTTTCCCTAGATGTTAATGGTGAGCTTACAAGAGCTCAAGCGGCTGTGATGATGTGCAATGTGTTTACTGAGTTAACAGAGGGCGTTACAGCATCAACTTTTTCAGTTCTCGACGAAGTACCGCAATGGGCAGTAATGGAGATTAATGCCTGCGAGCAAAGAGGTATTATGAAAGGTGACGGACAGGGGAACTTGAATGCAAATGCGACTATGACTAGGGAAGAGGCGGTAGTTGTTATTTCAAGATTGCTGTCCATGCAGTGAAAT
>CAYJIE010000089.1:6398-9372 GCA_964370145.1 uncultured Oscillospiraceae bacterium | reverse complement strand
CGCTTAAGACACAGTCGCAAAATAAGCACTGCCAATATCATTATTGATGCGGTTTTGGTCATATTAAATACCGTCAAAAAGATTAAATCGGACATTAAATACCTCCTTAATTGTTATTAATGATTTTCTGTATTTCTAAAATTTCCTTTTCGCTCAGCTTTTTTCTTGTTGAGAATGCAGCAAGAAATTTTGGAAGAGAACCACTGAAGTTCTCAGAAATGAAATTTTCACTTTGAGCGGCTTGAAACTCCTCCTTTGATATAATAGACGATACTTTTCCGTTCTCGTTCCTAAAAATACCCCTATCACATAGACGGCGTAGAATTGTATATGTAGTTGATTTTTTCCAATCAAGCTTGTTTTCGGCGTGCTTAACAAGCTCTCCAGAAGATAAAGGTTCCATCTCCCAAATGATGTCTGCAAATTTCATCTCAACTTCACCAAGTCTGTAATCAGTCATATATGCACTCCTTTCTCGGGTCTACATTCTGTAAACCCACATTTAGTCTACCACATGTAAACCGAAATGTCAACTATAATTTTTTAAATTAAAAAATCCTAAAAGCGTTCTACTTTCAGGACTTTTCGATTAAATCGCTATTTCAATCGCTTCTGCAATTGTTTTTACAGCATAAATTGTGGCACCGTCTATTTTTTCTTTTGGTCGGCTGGAGTATGGAATGATAAATTTTGTATATCCAAGGCGAAGGGCTTCTCTTATTCGCTCTGTGGCAAAATGAACAGATCGCAACTCACCTACCAATCCAACCTCACCGAAGGCGATAAGATCGTCACTGACCGGTTTATCAAGATAACTCGACGCAGCAGCCAGTATAAGCGAGATATCAAACGAGGGCTCTGTCAAGCGCAGTCCGCCAATGACATTGACATATGCATCGAAGTCAGAGAGCCTAAGCCCTCCCCTTTTTTCAAGGACAGCCAGAAGCATTGACAGGCGATTGCTCTCAATGCCTGTTGCAGCTCTTCTCGGACTTCCGAATTTGCTTTCAATTAATAGTGCTTGCACTTCAGCTAAAATTGGTCTTGTCCCCTCCATTATGCACACGGTACATGTGCCTGCAACATTTTTTGGCTTACCTGATAAAAGCGCCGCTGATGGGTTTTCAACTTGTGTAAGTCCCTTCTCTCCCATCTCAAATATACCGATTTCATTTGTAGAGCCAAAACGATTTTTTATACTGCGAATAATGCGATATGTAAGGTTTTTATCACCTTCGAAATACAGCACAGTGTCCACCATATGTTCAAGAAGTTTTGGACCGGCAAGTGTCCCCTCTTTTGTTATATGTCCGATGAAAACAAAGGAAATCTCCTTTGACTTTGCAAGATTGGTGAGTGTTGTCGCACATTCTCTGATTTGTGTAACGGTGCCTGGTAGTGAGCCGAGCTCCTTACTATACAATGTCTGAACTGAATCAATTATTACTAAATCGGGATTTTCGCGCTCAATGGCGAGCAGAATATCTTCGAGAGCAGCTGAAGTTAAAAGCAAAATATCCTGTGTCGAAAGCGAAAGTCGCTGTGCTCGCATCTTAATTTGTCTGTGTGACTCCTCGCCTGAAACATACAGGACTTTTTGGCTGTCATGTTGCTTGTCACAAACTTGAAGTAGCAGCGTAGACTTCCCTATCCCAGGATCACCGCCAAGCAATGTCACAGAGCCCTTGACAATTCCACCGCCAAAGACACGGTCAAGCTCCTCAATCTTTGTTGACACCCTAACCTCTTGGGTATCACTATTGTCTTCAGAAAGATTAATAAGCTTAAAATTGCTTGATGGAGCGAGCTTTACACTACTTTTTTCATCAGAGCGCACATCTTCAACCATGCAGTTGAAAATATTACATGATGGGCATTTCCCATACCACTTCACACTCTCATAACTGCATTCTGTACAAACAAAAAATGATTTTAATTTTGCCATTCCATTGTTCCCCCTCGCCAAAATAGGCTTATGTATTTTCACCTGAAAAATACCCATCAATTGCCAGAGCGATTGCGTCAGCAATCTGGTCTTGATATGTAGGGCTTTTAAGTAGTGTTGCCTCCGCTTCATTTGTCAAAAATCCACACTCGACAACCACTGCAGGTGCCTCAATTTCTTTTAATATATATATATTATTGTCAGCCTTTTTTACTGCTCTGTCATTTTCAGGCTGTATATATGCGACAATACTCTCTTGAATTGCATTTGCAAGTTGCAGTGAATTTTCGTTATTCTTTGAGTAATACACTTGGCTTCCGCTGTATTTAGCAGAGCGGAATGTATTCATATGCACACTAACAAAAATTGCATTCGGGTTTTCTCTTGAAATTAGCACTCTGTTTTCAAGGTCTCCACTTTTTGAGAACTTGTCACCATCAGAAAGAGCAATATCGCTATCTCTTGTCATTATGACATCATAGCCAAGTAAAAGCAGTTTTACTTCTAGAATTTTCGCAATCTCAAGATTCAAGTCTTTTTCTAAAACTCCATCAGATGTCTGCGCGCCACCGTCCATGCCTCCATGACCTGCATCTATTATTACTGTGTTCGTATCCGCAAGAAAAATCTGGGTAGGCAGAAGCTCCTCTTCGCCATAATTGACAAAAATTGCAAATAAAATGACCGCAACTAAAAAAATGAGCACATTTTTTCTGGAAATCAGCTTCATATAACACTCTCCCATAAATTACTATAAGTAATCTATATTCAAATGTGCCGTGCTCTAGCACCGATATGTTAAACTTCCTCACCAATTGGAAACTCTATTGATATTGTTGTGCCTTTTCCAATTTCGCTTTCTGTTTTAATCGTCGCCTTATGTGTTTCCGCTATATGTTTTACAATGGATAGACCAAGCCCGCTACCACCTGTTTCCTTTGAACGAGATTTATCCACCCTGTAAAATCTCTCATATATCCTTTGGATATTTGTCTGCTCAATTCCAATGCCATTATCCTGCACCTTAAA
>CAYJIE010000089.1:0-6388 GCA_964370145.1 uncultured Oscillospiraceae bacterium | reverse complement strand
TAATGACATTGACAAAACCATTTTCACGATTGTATTTTATAGCATTTTCAATTAGATTGTAAATAAGCTCGTCAAGCATACTCATATTGGCGTTTAATTTAATATTCTCTTCAATTTGCGTATTAATTGTCACTTTACGTTTTTCAGCGAAATCCGACAGTGTAGTTACAACTGAATTTGCTAGTTTCGACACATTAAAAACAGAAAATGACTGCTCGATACTGTTTTCATCAAATTCTGATAGTCTTATTATCTCATCAATCATACCGAGCAGTCGTCTTGATTGATAGTTAATCTTATCGCTGAATTTTTGCACATCCTCCTCTTTCGCCATGCCGCTTGAAAGCATTTCTGAAAGCCCTAGAATTGTTGTGAGCGGAGTTTTTAATTCATGAGAAACATTGGCTGAGAACTCACGTCTTTGCTTCTCTGCAGTTGACTTGTCAGTAATGTCAAAAAAAAGGATAATGGCACCGCCACCGGTACCGTCCTTAGAAAATGGACTAAAGTGAACTGAAAAAGTTTTTCTTTGTAATGAGAGTGTCATCTCATTTCTATGACCTGCCAAAGCAGCTTTTGTGTGTTTGATCATATCATTATTTCTATTGATATATAAAATGTTCTTCCCTACCAGTTTATTATCATTAAATAGCTTTGTTGCACTTAAATTTGCTGTTTGAATACTACCTGTCAAATCGACAATCAGCAGTGCCTCTTGCATATAATCCATGATTGTAACATATGACTCATTGCTTGATTTTAAGGCTGCAACTTTCAAATTTTGCTTTTAAACATATTCATTTAATTTTCGCTTAAAGGGTGTCAATTCGTCAAAAAGATTGTCCGTTGTGGAGTCGATTATAAAACTGTTAATTGGGACTATAACAATTTTTAATATATAACTCGCTGCTATATAGGCGATTATCCCGATTGCTATCATTGCGGACAGGAGAAAGAAAACTTCATCAATAATAAAATCAAATAAATTGCTATTAGTAAAAAATGCGAATAGAATCAAATTGCTGATAAACAACAGCAACAAAGCTACTGAAATATTCGCAAATAGCTTAGTTTTAAGTCTCATTTGTCCTCCAATCCAATATATCAAAACGCCGCAACATGGTTGCAGCGTTAATGAATTTAATTATACTATTCGCCGATTTTGTAGCCAACGCCTCTCACCGTTTGAATATATTTTCCCTCATCGCCGAGTTTTTGTCGCAAGGTTTTTATATGCATGTCTATTGTGCGGCTCTCTCCTTGAAAGTCATATCCCCAGACAACTTCAATAATTCTATCACGTCCAAGAACAACCTCTTTATTTGATAGAAGATATGCGAGTAAGTCATATTCTTTTAATGTGAGTACCACATCATGTCCTGAAACCATTACCGTGTGACGGCCTTTGTCAAGGACAATTGAGCCAAGCGACAAAATATCACTGCTACTGCTCTTAAAACGTCTTAAAAGTGCGTTTACACGAGCGATAAGCTCCATAACGGAGAATGGCTTTGTCATATAGTCATCTGCGCCTGTGTCAAGCCCCTTGACTTTGTCAAGTTCACTCCCCTTTGCTGAAAGCATCATTGTAGGAAGCTCACTATATTTTGCAGATTGCTTTAACTTTCTCAAAATTGCAAGCCCATCGTCACCTGGTAACATAATATCCAATATTACCAATGAGGGACTATGCTCTTTTTTTTCAAGTTCAAGAAACAAATCAGCGCCGCTTTCAAAGGTAAAAACATTGAAGTTTGCGCCTTTTAAGGCATAACTAATAAGTTCAGATATATCACTGTCATCTTCAACAACAAAAATATTCTGCATTTTAATCTCCATTCAGTGGTTATTGCTTACTCACCCACAGTTAAGTTATAATGTTTACCCGTGATCGAATAAACTACCCACTCGGCAATATTGCATGAATGGTCGCCAATTCTCTCAAAGTATTTAGCAATCATAAGGAAATCAATTGCCTCTTCGGGCTTAGAATTCCCATTTGCACTGTTATTTTTAATAAACTCGATAATGTCATTGCGGACAGTCAAAAATAGCCCATCGACAATATCATCGCTCTCAATTATCTTATGTGCAAGTTCGAGATTTTTAGCTACAAATGCATCAATGCTACCGGTGACCATTTTCTTGGTCTCTTCCGCCATCTTTTGAATTTGAATATTAATTAAATCAGTTTTATATGACATATTTGTTTCACAAAGGTGAATGATGATTTCACTGATATCTTTAGCTTGGTCTCCAATTCTCTCCATGTCAGTGACCATTTTTAACGCAGAAGACACAATTCTTAAATCACGAGCAACAGGTTGTTGACGCAGAAGAATATTATAGCAAAGATCTTCGATTTCATCTTCTTTTGTGTCGATTTCAACTTCAATATTCATTGTCTTTTTTGCATGCTCAATATCTTGGTTTAACAAAGCCTCAACCGTGATATTAATTGAAGATTCAATTAAAGTACCCATTTCAATTAAGAGATTATTTAGTCTATCTAATTTGTCATCAAAACTGTTTCTCATATGTCCTCCAAAAATATATATTCAAATAATTTTAACGCAGTATTGTAAAATATATATGCAGTGAAAAGTAATATTTATGTAAAACTTATTTTTTATCAATAAAACTAACGATGACACCTTGGTCAGCTGCGTAAAAAGTTGCAAGTCCACACATTCTATTGACATAAAACTTATATGCACCGAGTTTCTCGCCGAGCCTTGTCCTGATATATTCAGCTGTCTTCCTATTATTTGCATGTGTTATAGCAATATACTCATTTAAGTCAGGTTTAGAATTAACAATAATCTCAATTAGCTTGTCAATGCCATTTGCCTGACCGCGCGCTTTCGCAAGCAGTTCTATATTGCCCTTCCTATCATCTGCTAAAATAGGCTTAATTCCAAATGCGCCGGCAACTGCACCTGCGATTCTGTTAAGACGTCCCGTTTTAACCAATGTATCAATAGAGCCTAGCAAGAAATTAATTCTAACTCTGTTTCTAAACTCTTCAATTTTCTCGCGTATTTGCTCAAAGGAAAGCCCCTCGCCGATATATTCAATCAATTTAAGTACGTCTTGAATACATCCTGCTGATGCTGACAATGAGTCAACTACATGGATTTTCTTACCTTCAATCTCACCTTCGACAATAGCTTTAGCAGTCATTGCAGAATTATAAGTACCGCTGATTGCCGATGTGATGGTAACACAAAAAATATCGCCCTCTTTTCTAAATTCCTCAGCAAAAGCTTCAGGAGACGGACACGCTGACATGATTTTTTTTGCCGATGCCATTCCGTCAACAATGATTTGTGTGTCGAGATCAAGAGAATCAACGACTGATCTTTCATCAAAAGTGATGGTCAAGGGGCTAAACCCATATCCAATGCCGGCATCAGTTACTGTTTCTGGTTTGATATCGCATGCGCTATCTGTAACAATTCTAAATTTCATAACTCCCTCTTTTCTTTAATTCCATGTCAACGACATGGATATTTGCTATTGTTAGGCGCTTTTCAAGCGCTTTCTATATGTAAAGTTGTTTTACTTGTCAGTTAGAATCCACTCTTGCCAAATTTCAGGACAGTAGCCAACAGTGGCTTTTGCTCCATTTCGAACAATAGGAGTATTAAAAAGACTTGGGTTTTCCAAAAGTTTTTCTTCTTTTGCTTCAATGCTTGCAAGATACTTTATAAAAGAGTCATCAAATCCCTTTGCATTCTCATTAACAAGTTTATCAAAACCGCCAACAGACTGTTTAACTTTGGTGTATTCACCCTTAGACATACCAAATTTGGGCAAATCAATTAGTTGGAATTTAATTTTCCTCTCCTTAAAAAACCGCTCTGCTTTTTTGGAGTTCTGGCATTTATTTGATCCAAATATTTGAATATTCATATAGTCTCCTATGGAAAAAACCGCACACTAATACAAGTTAGAGTGCGATTTTTGTAACATTATTTTCTACAAAATCACACTTTTGGTCTGAGTAGTGGGACTTGAACCCACGACCTCTTGCCCCCCAGACAAGCACGCTACCAACTGCGCTATACCCAGATATATATTTTGTAGTTGACCTAGTAATTATAACATAATGCCCTAAAAAAATCAATAGTAAATTAAAATTAACTTGATTTATCTTAAAATAAATAATATAATTGAATTACATTAATTAAATATTAAATGGAGGGATTGACGATGCTATGTAGAAAAGCTACTCTTAATGATTTATGTCGAATTATGCAAATTATAAATGGTGCTATTGCAAATTTGAGAGATCAAGGTTCAAATCAATGGCAAAACGGCTACCCAAATGAAGAGGTTCTAAGAGCAGACATAGAGAATGAGAACTGTGTTGTATGTGTGAGTGATGATACGATTGTAGGTCTTGCTGTCATTATTTTCGGCGAGGACCCATCATATGGCGAAATAGATGGGGCTTGGCTGTCCGACCTGCCATATGCATCTGTACATAGGGTTGCTACTTCAACCGATGCTCGAGGTAAGGGTATCTCCTCAGCCATCATAGCCTATTGCGAGGAATTATGTGTGAGTAATGGCACAATGAGCATAAGAATGGACACGCATGAAGTAAATTTACCTATGCGTGCCCTACTTAAAAAGCTCAACTATACAGAGTGTGGCGTAATCCACTTGAAAAACAACGAAGTTGACAATGCTCGCTTTGCATATGAAAAACTGTTAAAATAGTGTCGTTTGAGCGCTGTCGGGCAAGTCTTTGAACACGCCGTGTTGCTGGAGCATTTCAACAACGGTTTTGTTAATACCCGACGCTTGGACAATTTCATCAATGGACAAATATGTCCCTTGTTTCATCGCATTTGCAAGTGAGGCGGCGGCAGTTTCACCAAGCCCTGGCATTGAACCAAATGGCACACGAAGTTTTCCGTCTTCAAGAACAAAACTCTGCGCCTCGCTCTTTTCCAAATCCACAGGTAAAAATTCAAATCCCCTATCATAATACTCTTGGCAAACTTCGGAAATCGTGATTTTGTTTTCCTCTTTTGCCGAGGGTTTTTCTATTTGCTTAAGTCCATCAACATATCTAGCCAATCGCTCTTCACCATATACCATATTCACACCGTCAAAGTCGTCGGCACGGCATGTAAAATATGCGGCGTAGAATTCAAGTGGGTAATATACCTTAAACCATGCGATGCGAACCGCCATCATGACATATGCAACCGCATGGGCTTTCGGGAACATATACTTGATTTTTTTACAGCTTTCAATATACCATTTTGGCACATTTTTTTCACGCATAAGTGCCTCTTGATTGTCTTTGATGCCCTTGCCCTTACGCACTTGCTCCATTATGGCAAAGCTGTCACTCTTAGGGCAGCCCATTAAAATGAGATAAAGCATGATATCATCACGGGTACAAATGACTTCTTTTAGGACAGCAGTTCCTTGCTTTACAAGGGTTTCTGCATTGCCAAGCCACACATCAGTTCCGTGAGAAAGCCCCGAAATCCGAACAAGCTCGCCAAAAGTTGTCGGCTTTGTATCCATCAACATTCCACGCACAAATTTTGTACCAAACTCAGGCAATGCAATTGCACCTGAGCTGTATTTATCTTCATTATTTACAAAATTTAGCGCTTCAGAACTCGAGAATAGGCTCATAACTTTTTTGTCGTCCAGTGGAATTTTAGTGACATCGACACCCGTGAGGTCTCCAAGCATTTTAAGAACAGTCGGATCGTCATGTCCGAGTAGATCAAGCTTAAGTATATTATCATGAATTGTCTTGTACTCAAAATGTGTTGTAACAACGCCCTTTTCCGCATCATTAGCGGGAAATTGAACAGGTGTGAAGTCTTCAATTTCCATATCAGACGGCACAACCATTATACCACCCGGATGCTGACCGGTGGTTTTTTTTATGTCTGTGCAACCTTTCGCAAGTCGCTCCGTCTCCGCTCGATTTGCAAAAATTCCACGCTCCTCAAGATACTTTCTCGCATATGAATATGCAGTTTTTTCAGCGACAGTTGAAATTGTACCTGCACGGAACACGTAGCCCTTACCGAAAAGCTCCTCCGTATATGCATGTGCATTTGGTTGATAGTCACCGGAAAAGTTTAGATCAATATCAGGGACTTTCTCGCCTTCAAAGCCAAGAAAAGTCTCAAAAGGTATGTCAAAGCCGAGTTTTACAGTGTCTGCACCGCAAATTTCGCAAACTTCATTTGGCATGTCGCACCCTGCCTCAAATTTTCCGCTGTCATCAAATCTGACATGTCTGCAACTTTCACTTACACATAAATAGTGCGGCGGAAGTGCGTTAACTTCAGTAATTCCGGCAAAAAAAGCGGCAACTGACGAGCCGACCGAACCACGGCTTCCC
>CAYJIE010000088.1:0-9621 GCA_964370145.1 uncultured Oscillospiraceae bacterium | reverse complement strand
TATAAATATATAAGCCGATTGTAGTTAGTGCACACTAAAATACAGTATCGTCGTGTTTTTGATGAATTCGATAGTTTTTTTGTAAATTTTCGACATATCCACATATTGATATATAGATATATATGTGTTAAACTAAAATTGGATTTTAAATTTATCAGTTATTGAGAGGGGGAAAAATTTATGACGACTAACAAAGCTGTTCTAGAATGGATTGAAGAAATGAAGGCTATTGTTAAGCCCGATAATCTAATGTGGATTGACGGGAGTGACGAACAGTTAGAGGGACTACGCCGACAGGCGCTTGAAACAGGCGATTTAATCAAGCTTAATCAAGAGAAATTACCTGGCTGTTACTTGCACAGAACATCGCAAAGCGATGTTGCTCGTGTTGAAGGAAGAACATTTATCTGCACAACAAACAAAGAAGATGCAGGCCCCACGAATAACTGGAAAGATCCCAAAGAGGCATATGAACTGCTGTATTCAATAGCAGACGGAAGCTATGCCGGCCGAACAATGTATGTAATCCCATATTCGCTCGGGCCCTTCGGGTCACCGTATGCGAGAATTGGAATTGAGCTCACGGATTCAATATATGTTGTGCTCAATATGGCGATTATGACAAGAGTGGGCAATCGGGTTTGGGAAATCCTTGGTGATGACGATAAGTGGGTGAAGGGGTTGCACTGCTCGTGTGCAATCGACGAAGGCAAGCGATATATTTGCCAGTTCCCAGAGGACAATGTCATCATCTCCGTGAATTCGGGCTATGGTGGGAATGCACTTCTTGGGAAGAAGTGTTTCGCTCTGAGAATTGCATCGAATTGTGCGAAAAGAGACAAGTGGCTTGCGGAGCATATGCTGATTTTGGGGATTGAGAAGCCAAGTGGCGAGACCAAGTACATAACAGCGGCGTTCCCGTCTGCTTGCGGAAAGACAAATCTTGCGATGATGGTACCGCCCGAAGGTTACCAAAAAGACGGCTACAAAGTTTATACCGTAGGCGATGATATCGCATGGCTACATAAGGGGGAAGATGGCAGATTATATGCGATTAACCCTGAAAGTGGATACTTTGGCGTTGCTCCTGGGACGAATATGAAATCGAACCCGAACTCGCTAAAGTCGATGCTAAAAGATACAATTTTTACAAATGTGGTGCAAAATTTAGATGACAATACGATATGGTGGGAGGGTTTGGATAAAAATCCACCGAAAAACGCCCTAAATTGGAGAGGCGAGCCGTGGGACGGCACAACAGCAACGGAAAAGGGAGCGCATCCAAACAGTAGATTTACATCTCCTGTGACGAATTGCCCTTGCCTAAGCAGCGAGTTTGACAATCCAATGGGTGTTCCGATCTCAGCCATCGTTTTCGGCGGTCGTCGTCCTGATACGGTGCCATTGGTATATCAAGCGTCCTCATGGGAAAATGGTGTTTTTGTCGGCTCAATTACAGGCTCTGAAACGACAGCGGCGTCCACAGGGCAAGCTGGAATTGTTCGCCGTGATCCATTTGCGATGCTGCCGTTCTGCGGATACAATATGGGTGATTACTTCAAGCACTGGCTTGATATGGGCGAGTATCTAGGGGAGCATGCACCTAAGATTTTTAATGTAAATTGGTTTAGAGTTAATGAACAAGGCAAATTCTCATGGCCTGGATTTGGCGAAAATCTAAGGGTCTTAGATTGGATTATAAAGCGTTGTGAGGGAGAAATCGATGCGATAGAAACGGCTATTGGTTTTGTCCCAAAGGCAGAGGATATCAATCTGGTTGGGCTTGAAGATGAATTTACAATTGAAGATTTAGAGAAAATTATTGATGTTGACGAAGAAATGTGGAGAGCTGAAATTGTTCGCATTGAAGAATTTTATAAGATTTTCGGTGACAGATTGCCAAAGGAGCTTGAAGCTGAGCTAAAAAAATTGAAATTAAAATTAGAAAATTCAAAGTCAAGACTAGGTGCGTAGATAGTTTAGTGCCTAAACGATTTAGTGCCTAAACAAAAAGAGGGTTGCATATGCAACCCTCTCTTTGTTGTGATTATTATGCAGTTGATGCGGACAAATCACCATTTGTGTTTATTGTGATGGGATAATGTTACATGGCACAAACAATTAGATATGACAGGCGGTTTTTAGATAATCCGAATTTGTATTGCTTAAACAAACAATAAAAGGCTTGTTGCCATGACCGCCATGCCGACAATCAGCCCCCATAGGGAATATGAATTATCGGCGAACTCCCTTGCAGTGGGTAAAAGCTCGCTAAATGAGATATATACCATGATTCCGGCTACTGAAGCGAAGATGATGCCATAGACAAGGTCGCTCATTATCGGCGTGAGTAATGTCCAACCGATTATTGCACCAAGCGGCTCGGCAAGCCCTGACATCAGTGAGAACGCGAGGGCTTTTGCCTTTGAGCCTGTTGCGTGGTAAATCGGCATTGACACCGCAATACCTTCTGGTATGTTGTGGATTGCAATTGCTATTGTTATGGGGAGTGCGACTTCGGGTGCCTCCATGGCTGAAACAAAGGTGGCGAGTCCCTCGGGGAAGTTGTGGATACCCACAGCGAGAGCGGTGAACACCCCCATTTTATACAGCCGATTGTCAGGCTCCGTCATCTCTCCAATAAGGCGCCCTTCAATTCGTCCCATGTAAAAATCGATTACGGCAATGAATATTATTCCGCAAAAAAACGCAATCACAGTGAGAAAGTACCCCAATTTATATCCAAGCTCGGCTGATAAGCTGTCTTTGGCTTTCATAAAAATCTCAATTAGGGAAACATATATCATGACACCAGCAGAAAAGCCGAGGCTAGTAGCAAGGATTTTATTATTCCGCTCTTCATTTTTGCTCTTAGACAAAAAAGCGATTATACTGCCTATCCCCGTGCACAGCCCCGCAAAAGTGGTGAGTGACACGGCAATGGTGAAGTTTTCCATATAATGCTCCGTTTCGCAAATTTGCGCCTAGATAAAAAAGGCGTTATAATATTGTATGCGAGCGGTGGCTTTGTGGCACAATGCCACCTAAGCTACCCAAGCCGTCCAAACTACCCAAGCCAATCAAGCCAATCAAGCCAATCAAGCCAATCAAGCCAATCAAGCCAATCAAGCCAATCAAACCAATCAAACCGCCCAAGCCGCCCAAGCCACTCAAATTGCCCAAATCGCCCAAACAATCCAAGCCACCCAAGTCTCAGCAAAGCTACAACAAAACGAGCTGAGGGCGACACCAACGGTGTCGCCCTCGAAAAATATTAAATTTTGGTTTAGTACATGCCGCCGCCCATTTGAGCCGCTGCCGCCGCTGCTGCAGCATCTGCCGCAGGGTCTTTTTTCTCAGCAACAACTGATTCAGTCGTGAGCACCATTGAAGCAACACTTGCCGCATTTTCAAGAGCTGATCTTGTAACCTTAGTTGGGTCAACAATACCCTCTTTGATCATGTCAACATATTCTTCTTTTGCCGCATTAAATCCATAATTAACTTTGTTTTTAGCTTTAATAGCTTGGAGAATAACCGAACCTTCAAGCCCTGCATTTGCAGCGATTTGGCGAACTGGCTCTTCAAGAGCCTTGTTGACAATCGCAACACCTGTTTTGAAGTCACCTTCGCTTTTAGCAAGAAGTGCTTCCACATCGTTGATTGCCGCAACATATGCTGAACCACCGCCAGCAACGATACCTTCCTCAACAGCCGCTTTTGTAGCCGCAAGAGCATCTTCGATTCTGAGTTTTTTCTCTTTCATTTCAGTCTCTGTCGCCGCACCCACACGGATGATCGCTACACCGCCTGAAAGTTTTGCAAGTCTCTCTTGGAGTTTTTCTTTATCAAATTCACTGCTTGTAGCTTCGATTTGTGACTTAATGATTGAAACTCTATCTTTAATATCAGCTTTTTTGCCAGCTCCACCGACAATGATAGTGTTATCTTTTGAAACCTTAACTTGTGATGCACGTCCGAGTTGCTCAAGTGTAGCTTCTTTTAGATCAAGACCAAGTTCATCTGTGATCACTTCTCCGCCTGTCAAAATTGCAATGTCACGGAGCATTTCTTTTCTGCGGTCGCCAAAGCCAGGAGCTTTAACAGCAACGCAAGTAAATGTGCCTCTTAGGCGGTTGACGATTAGAGTTGAAAGTGCCTCGCCATCGATATCCTCTGCGATAATAACAAGTCTTTTTCCGTTTTGAACAACTTGCTCAAGCAGTGGAAGAAGGTCTCCGATTGCAGAAATTTTCTTATCAGTGATAAGAATGTGCGCATCATCAATAATAGCTTCCATCTTATCTGTATCTGTCACCATATATGGTGTGATATAGCCACGGTCAAATTGCATACCCTCAACAAGCTCGCTATATGTCTCTGCTGTTTTGCTCTCCTCAACAGTGATAACGCCGTCAGAAGTAACTTTCTCCATCGCTTCAGCGATTAGATTGCCAACAAATTCGTCAGCGGCAGAAATTGTCGCAACTCTTGCGATATCCTTTGTACCATTAACCTTTGAAGAGTTCTCTTTGATATTTTTTACAGCAGTTTCAACTGCTTTTGCAATACCTTTTCTAACTTCCATTGGGTTGGCACCAGCCGCAACATTCTTCATTCCCTCTCTAACAAGCGCTTGCGCAAGTAGAGTAGCGGTTGTTGTGCCGTCACCTGCAACATCATTTGTCTTTGTTGCAACTTCTTTAACAAGTTGAGCACCCATATTCTCAACAACATCCTCAAGCTCGATTTCTTTTGCGATTGTCACGCCATCATTTGTGATGAGCGGAGCACCGTATTTTCTATCAAGCACGACATTGCGCCCCTTAGGGCCAAGTGTGATTTTTACTGTATCCGCAAGCTTATCAATGCCTGCTTGAAGGGCTTTTCTAGCCTCTTCTCCATAATAAATTGATTTAGCCATTTGTATCCTCCCTTATTCTACGACAGCCAAGATGTCACTTTGTCTAACGATGATCATCTCTTCGCCCTCAATTTTGATTTCAGTCCCTGCATATTTGTTGATGATAACTCTATCTTTCTTTTTCACGCTCATTGGAACTGTTTTCCCGTCAACAACTTCTCCAGGGCCAACTTCCATAACGATAGCAATTTGCGGTTTTTCCTTAGCTGATGCAGTTAGGATAATTCCGCTTTTGGTCGTCTCTTGTGCTTCCTCCATTTTAATTAGCACTCGGTCTGACAATGGTTTTACTTTCATCCCTTTGATGTCCTCCTACTATTTTAATATATTATTTCATAAATTAGCACTCGACACTTGCGAGTGCTAATTTATATTTTAATGCAAAACAAGCTATTTGTCAAGAGTCAATTTTACTTTAATTATTGACAAATAATGAATTTTTTAACGACTATCTCGCCACTGTCTTAAAATATTGGTACATGTCGCATTTTATCATGCCATTATACATCTTGCGTTTCTTGTCGCATTTTTTACCAAAGTGTTTTTCAAACTCCTCATGAGAGGTAATCACATAGTATTTCCAATTGACAAGTTTTTGGAAACTGCGCCCCATATCGCGGTATATTGACTCGCATTCCTCTCGCTCATTCATGCGCTCGCCATATGGCGGGTTAGTGACGATGATTCCGCGCTCCTCGCTGCAAGCAAAGTCGGCAACAGCGGCATTGGAAAACTCGATATAATCGGAGACTCCTGCGATATATGTATTTTCTCTGGCAATGCGAAGTGAGTGCTCATCAATATCGCTAGCGAGAATTTTGAAATCCTCTTTTTTCTCAACATCTTTTGCCATCTCACGCATATTTCTAATATGCTTTTTGTCAATGAAGGTATATTTTTCAAAAGCAAAACTGCGCAAAGTGCCTGCCGCACGGTTTTTAGCAATGAGTGCGGCTTCAAGTGCGATTGTACCCGAGCCACATAGTGGGTCGGCAAAAAGACTTTTTCCCGAGTAGCGACTTTGATAGACCATTGCCGCCGCAAGGGTTTCACGAATTGGTGCAAGATTTCCCTTTGCACGATAGCCTCTTTTGTGAAGGGTGTCACCTGAGGTGTCAATCATGATTTGAGCGACATCACCTTTAAGGAAAAATTGCACAAAAACAGGGTCGCCTTTTTCGCTGAGCACTTTTGTCTTATGGGCTTGCATAAGTTTATCCACCATCGCCTTTTTTATGATGCTCTGGCAACTGCGCTCGCTGTGCAATGCCTTTGACAGCGTCGCACCCGTTACGATAAAAGCGCTATCCTTATTGATATAGTCCTGCCAGTCAATCGCTTTGACACCTTGGAACAAGTCCTCAAAGCTCAGACATTTGAACTCGCTTATTAAAATCATGACACGCTCAGCACATCGCAAAAACATATTCGCTTTTGCAATCGTTTCGCCATCACCCTCGTAGAAAATTCTCCCATCAATGGTGTTGACAATATCAAAATTCAGGTTCTTCAATTCATCTTTTAAGTAAGTTTCAACCCCAAACAAACAAGGGGACACCAATGTCATTTTCTTCATGTTTCCTCCATGACTCTATATATGTAAATAAATAAAAAAGCCTCTTACATCAAGTAAAGGGCTTGCATAAGCAAGCCCTTTTTCCTCTAGTCTTAGTTAGGGACAATCTGTCCATATCCGCCATCATCACGTTTGTAGATAACATATACTTCCTCAGTGTCAATATCTCTATAGACAAAGAAATTATGCCCTAGCATCTCCATTTGAAGAATAGCCTCTTCCGTGCTGACAGGTTTAACTGGGAATTTCTTCACTTTTATTACACCGTAGTCGGGAACATCCTCCACATCAGCCATTGCATAAGGCTCTGTAAAAGCTCCTTGTTTTAGGCGCTTTTCAAGCTTTGATTTGTGCTTTTGGATTTGTTTTTCGAGGTGGTCGCATGCTCCTTCAATTGATGAGAACATATCTAGGGTGCTGACTTGCGCACGATAGAAATTGCCCTCTGATGAAACCGTGATCTCTGCAACCTCTTGCCCTTTCAATGTAAAGAGTTTTGCGGTTGCATCGGCATCTTTAGAAAAATACCGATCGAGCTTTCCGAGTTTCTTTTCAATCCTCGCCTCGATGTCAGGTGTGAGTCTAAATTTTTTTGTCGAAATTTGAATTTTCATACAGTCACTTCCTTTTCCGAGAACTCGGGGACTCTCCCCCTGTTATATCTATTATAACCGAAAACAATCGAAATGTCAATTGAAAATAAAATTTGTTCTAAGTTTTCTGCAACAGGGGGGACTGTTGTGCTTTACCGTAGATGCACAGGTACTAAGTCATGCAGAGAACTGCTGAAGTTGAAACTAGGCACTGTGCCCATGTTGACGAAAATTATACTTGTAAAAATTTCGATGATATTGTATACTGTATATAATATATAAATAAAAAATACAGGGGGAGCGAGATGAAACTTGTTATTTTAGAGGGATATACCTTAAATCCGGGCGATTTGTCATGGGAGGGCTTTGCGCCTTTTGCAGAGGTGATTTGCCATGACAGATGTGAGCAGAGCGAAGTGATAGGCATAATCGGAGATGCGGATTTTGTTTTGGTAAATAAATTGAAAATTACAAAAGAAGTGATGGATAGCGCTGTTAATCTTAAATATATCGGCGTGCTTGCAACTGGATATGACTGTGTTGATGTCGGATATGCCAAGGAGAAGGGGATTGTGGTAACGAATATTCCGTCATATGGCACGGACTCTGTTGCACAGATGTGCTTTGCGCTAATTTTAGAGCTGTACAATCAAGTAGCAAGGCATGGCGAAGCGGTGCAGGCAGGGGAGTGGAAAGAGGTTAAAGACTTCTGTTTTTACAAGTCTCCGTTAATTGAACTTGCAGGAAAGACAATTGGAATTGTCGGATTTGGCCGCATCGGAAAGGCTGTCGCAAAAGTTGCGAGCGGCTTTTCAATGAATGTCCTTGCCTATGATGTATATGAGGATAAGCAATATAAACTTGAGAATTTTAGCTATACATCACTTGAAACGCTGTTCGAAAAAAGTGATATCGTAAGCTTGCATTGCAATTTAACTGCTGATAATTATAAATTTGTAAATGCACCACTGCTCGCAAAAATGAAGAAGAACGCAATTGTAATCAACACCTCGAGAGGGGCGTTAATTGATGATGTTGCACTTGCAAATGCGGTGAAAAACAGGGATATATTTGGTGCTGGAATTGATGTTCTCGAATTCGAGCCAATGAGAGCGGACAATCCATTGCTTGGAATTGAAAATCTAATTGTGACACCACATATCTCGTGGGCAACATATGAAGCGAGGAAGAGGCTCATGGGCATGGCGGTTGACAATCTGAAATGTTTTGTCGAAGGCAAGGCAATAAATGATGTTACAGCAAAAAAATAAATAGAATGGAGCTAGAGACATGAGTTTTAGAAATGATTGCGACAGTATTGTTGATTTTGCTATTGGACAAAATCTGCCTGACGAGAGCGTCAAGCGCACGCTTATGAAATATGAATTTGATTCAGAAAAGCTTGTGCTTGTGGCGATTGGGAAGGCGGCATGGTCAATGGCGAATGCGGCGAGTGACTGCCTTGGGGACAAAATTCATTCTGGTGTCGTGATTACAAAGTATAAGCATTCTAAAGGAGACATCGCTAATTTCGATATATATGAGGCTGGTCATCCTGTTCCCGATGAAAACAGCTTTGCGGCGACGGAAGCGGCGATAGCTCTTGTTAAAGGGCTTTGCGAGCATGATGCTGTGCTGTTACTCATATCGGGGGGCGGCTCCGCTCTGTTTGAATCTCCGCTATTGCCAAAGGAGGAGCTGTTTGACATCACAAAGCAGCTGCTAGCTAAAGGGGCTGACATTGTGGAGATTAATACGATAAGAAAGCGATTATCTGCTGTGAAAGGCGGAAAATTTGCTGAACTCTGCAAGCCTGCAAATGTATATGCAGTGGTTCTGTCTGACATAGTCGGCGACCCACTTGATATGATTGCCTCTGGGCCTGCATTTCCGGATAGCTCAACTTGCGAAGATGCCGCAAATATTGTCCGTAAATACGGATTGAAGCTGTCGAGCAGAGCACAGGAACTTTTGGAGATTGAAACGCCGAAGGAACTACATGAAGTGAAAAGCGAAATTATCGGCAGTGTGAAACTCCTATGCGAGGCGGCGGCTAAACAATGTGAAGCATTGGGATATGAAGCGATAATACTAAGTGATTGTCTTGCTTGCGAAGCAAGTGAAGCAGGTTCATTTTTGGCATCAATTGCAAAAACCTATGTAAATAGCGAGAAGTCACGTGCTTTTATAGTTGGTGGCGAAACTGTTGTGCATGTCAAGGGAAATGGGCTTGGCGGGAGAAATCAAGAGTTTGCGCTCTCTGCGGCGCGTGAAATTGCTGGACTTGCAAATGTTGCGCTGTTTTCTGTGGGCTCTGATGGCACTGATGGACCCTGTGACGCCGCAGGGGGATATGTTGATGGAATGACCATACAAAAGCTAAAAGATGGCGGAATCGACATATATGAGGCGCTAGGGAATAATGATTCATATAATGTGCTAGAGAAGGTAGGCGGACTTATTATTACAGGAGCGACGGGTACAAATGTCAACGATGTGGCGGTCGCACTGATAAGGGCGAAATGAGC
>CAYJIE010000087.1:0-9649 GCA_964370145.1 uncultured Oscillospiraceae bacterium | reverse complement strand
AATATATTGACTATTTTGTGTTTAAAATGTATAATATATTTGAGATTAGGGATGAATATTTCACATAGGATAGGGGAGAATTAATTATGATTACAAAAGAATTTACGCTCAGCAATGAGGTTGGACTACATGCAAGACCTGCAACTTTTTTCATTCAAAAGGCTAACGAATTCAAATGTTCGCTTTGGGTTGAAAAGGACGGAAGGCGTGTAAATGCGAAAAGTTTACTTGGTGTTTTGTCACTTGGAGTTTCTGAGGGTGATAAAATTTTAGTGGTTGCCGAAGGTGTTGACGAGAATGAGGCGATTGCATCAATTGAGGAACTAATAAAATCAAACCTTGAAGGTTAATCTACATGAATACAGCCGCTTTTTGCGGCTTTTTCTTTTATGTGAAGACAACAAAGGGTAGTTGAGGATTATGAAAAACGAGTATCTACAAGCTCTTCGTGAAAAGGCGAATAATCTGACAATGGATTCCGGCGTCTATTTCATGAAGGACAAAAATGGCAAAATTATATATGTAGGCAAGGCAAAGCACTTAAAAAACAGGGTAAGCAGTTACTTTAACGGTGTCCACAGTCATCCAAGAAAAGTGTTTAATATGGTATACAATGTCGTGGATTTCGACATAATAATTACAAATACTGAAATTGAAGCGCTTGTGCTTGAGTGCTCGCAAATTAAACACTATCAGCCCAAATATAATATACTGCTTAAAGATGATAAGAATTTTCCCTATATAAAGGTGACACTTGAGGAGGACTATCCAAGGATTGTGTTCACAAGAAGACAAGAGGATGACAAAAATCGGTATTTTGGGCCATATAGCGGAAATGTGTGGGGAATTATTGAAACTGTGCAAAAGACATTTAAGCTCCCCTCATGTAAAAAGCAATTTCCAAGAGATATCGGTAAAGGTCGCCCATGTCTTAATTTTTTTATAAAAAATTGCGATGGAGTTTGCGCAGGAAATGTATCTCAAATGAAATATATCCAATCGGTTAATGAGGCGGTTGAATTTCTCTCAGGGAAATATGAGGAAATTATCGGGAGTTTTAAGGAGAGCATGGAGACAGCATCAGAGTCACTGTTGTTTGAAGAAGCTGCGTTATATCGCGACAAAATAGCAAGTCTTGAGAAACTCAGAGTTAGGCAGAGAGTTTTAGAAGCGCCAAGCGTGGATAGAGATGTCATTGCTTACTGTGAAGATGAAATCCAAGGCGCTCTTGCTGTGTTCTGCATAAGGGGCGGAAAGCTGATTAACAATAACAATTTTATTCTAGATAAAGAGGATTTTACGAATCGTGCGGAGGGTATGTCTGCGTTTATTAAGCAGTATTTTGATTTAGCGGACAGCATACCCCCTGAAATTTTGGTGTCAGATGAAATCGAAGATTTGACTTTGCTTGAGGAGTATTTTAGTAAAAAAAGGGGTAAGAAAGTTAGTATAAGAATACCGAAGATCGGCAATTTGAAGAAATCTGTGGACATGGTATATAAAAATGCACAGGAATATCTTAGGATTTCGACTAATAAAGAGGAGAAGAACCGGCGAAGTGTCAGCGAGCTTGCTGATTTACTCGGACTTGAAAGTCCACCACTGTCAATTGAGGCGGTGGATATCTCGAATACGGGGGATAGCGAAATTGTCGGCGCAATTGTGAGATTTGATAATGGTCGGATGAATAAGAACTTATATAAGCGATATAAAATTCGGACGACGGACACGCAAAATGACTATGGTTCGATGGAAGAAGTCGTTGAGAGACGCTTTAAGATGGGCAGTGAAAGCGAGAATATCCCTGAACTTTTCCTAGTGGACGGTGGTCTTGGGCATCTCACAACCGTGCTTCGGACATTGGAGCGGCTTGGAGTGAACATTCCTGTGTTTGGAATGGTCAAAGATGATAAGCATAAGAGTCGTGGTCTGGTCGGTATTGATATCGACAGTGGCGAGACATCAGAGATTATTCCAACTCCAGTTACGGCGGCAGCGGTACTCATCGCAAATATACAAGAGGAAGTGCATCGATTTGCTGTTTCTTATCATAGAAATAGGCGAAGTAAGGCTTTTAATTCCGTGTTGACTGAAATTGAGGGTGTCGGAGAGAAGAGGGCAAGGGAGATGCTCATTCATTTTAAGACAATGGAAAATATTAAAGCGGCAACATTGGAAGAGCTTTGCGAAGTGAAGGGCATGACAAAATCTTGTGCAGACAATATACAAAAATATTTTCAAAATGTTATTGATTTAAATGCAAAAACATAGTAAAATAATATAGATACGCAAAAAGGTGGTTGAACAATGAGAGTAATTTCGGGTGTATATGGTGGACGACGCCTGACAGCGCCCATTGGCAAGGAAACAAGACCAACAATTGACAGGGTAAAAGAGGCGATATTTAGCAGTCTTCATTTTGATTTGCCATCTTCAACAGTGCTTGATTTGTTTTCAGGTACAGGTCAAATGGGAATTGAGGCACTTTCAAGAGGGGCTGTGCATGTTGATTTTGTTGACAGCGATAAAAAGTCATGTGAGCTGATAAGAAAAAATGTTGAGAGTTGCTCAATTAAAAGTGGATTTTCAATTCAATGTTCGCTGTTTGAGGGTTTTCTTCAGCGCACACAGAAAAAATATGATATTGTTATTTTGGACCCACCATTTGATAAAAATGAGTATTACACAAAGACATTGTTGTTACTAAAAGAGAGAGATTTGCTAAATGAAGGTGCAACAATTACTTTGGAGATGGATAAGAAATGCGAGATTTCATATGAAGAAATTGGCTATAAATTAAAAAAAGAAGCGATATATTCCTATGTTAAAATATTGTATTTGACGAAGGGTTGGTGACAATATGAGAAAGGCTATTTGTCCAGGAAGTTTTGATCCCGTCACACTTGGGCATATAGATATTTTTGAGAGAGCAGCGAAGCTGTTTGATGAAGTCGTAGTGCTTATCACACTAAATGCGGACAAGAAGTACTTGGTGTCGGCAGAGGAGCGAGCAGAGTTGATTAGAATGTCAACGGGGCATATAAAAAATCTTAAAGTGGATATTTGGTATGACCTTGTGTCAAACTATCTGGAAAAGGAAAAAATCTCATTTATTGTCAAAGGCGTTAGAAACACCGTAGATTATGAATATGAGGGCAGAATTGCTTATGTCAATGACAATCTTATCAAGGGTTATGTGGAGACGATTTTGCTAGCAGCAAGACCCGAGCATGTGTATCTTAGCTCAACTATCGCAAGAGATGTTGCGAGATACGGCGGAGATATCACAAGTTTTGTACCAAGAGAAATTACAGAGCGCATTAATATGCTCTACTGTAAAGAGAATTGTCGGGAAGGGGAGTAATAATGAATACAGAAGCATTATTTGAGAGACTCAAAGAGTTGCTAGAAGAAGCTGTTAAGATGCCGTTTTCAAATGGCAAAGCGATCATTGATGCGCTCGAGGCATCGGAATTAATCAGTGAAATCGAGGCGAGTTTGCCGATAGAGATAGAAAAGGCGAAACAGATTGTTGAAGATAGGCGAGACATCATTGAGACTGCGAAAAGGGAAGCGGTGGTCATGATAAAAAATGCCGAAGAAAAGGCAAAATTCCATGTTTCAAGAGAAGAAGTTGTAATCAAAGCTAAGACACAATCTAAGGAGATTTTAATTGCGGCGGAAAGTCAGGCAAATGATAAGATTCGTGATGCCACAGAGAGGGCGAATGAACTATTAGCTGATGCGAAGAAACGCTCAACTGAACTTTTGAATGACACAAATCAAAGACTTGGCGAGCTAAAGGAAACTGCGAATAATTATGTTGAGGGAAGCCTTGCGTCAGCTCATGAAAGCCTTGCAACTGCGCTTGATGAGATTAAAAAGGCAGAGCAGAACTTCAAAAGAGTTAGAATGTAGATTATATGTTATTATAAATAAAAAAGCTGTCATTGACAGCTTTTTTATTTTAAGATGTGAAAATCTCATAGTTTAAGAAAAATCGGGTAAAACTCGAGCACAAAATGCTCCTCTGTAAGCCCTGTGCTTGGATGTGTCGAAGAAATGCAAAAGTTAACATCGTCAATTATTATTGAAAAATCAGTGGTACAGCTGCCTATCACAACATATTGGCAGGAGATGTACTCAATGCCATCTCTGTCACTGCTTGGGACACTAGATAGCTCCAACGGCTTCAAGCAATCAATCCCCAAAGACAGAAGATATTGCGAAATCTTAGGATAAGCATGCTTAAATTTTTCGTAAAACAATTGGCAATCTTTGCAGTCACAGGGTTTAGCCATGTCGCTAGCATAGTATTCAACTGTGCGCTCTATATTGTTTTCCATAAGAGTTAAAGCATTTCTTCAAGTATTTCAATTGTGGATTTGAGTAAATCTGTGCATTTGCTTGTGAGTTTTTTCTCAGCGTTAATCGCCGCTCCTTCAGGGGTGCTCGTATTAACACCCAGCAGTTCCTCACAAGTATATCCATTACAAGCAAGCTTAAACTTTGCGATGAAGTCTTTGACAATAGGGCCCATTGCCTTTTTTGTCGCAACATCGCCGGCAACTACTTGCCCATATTTCATCCCAAGAGCCATGATGCCTCCGGTTGCAAGCCCACAGATATCGCCAGTTTTAAGTCCGCCGCCCATTCCAGCTGAAAGCATTCTCGCAGTTTTAATATCCACGCCGAAGTCATCGCAAAAGACTTCAAGGACTGCTTGCGAGCATGAAAAACCGCCAACTTTCATCAAATCACTTGCCTTTTCATGTCTATTCATATAAAACTCCTATACGAGGAACTCGTTTAAAGCCTCGCCAAAACGTTTAATACCTTCTTCGATTTTTTCCTCAGGCATAGCCGAGTAATTAAGCCTTGCATAGTTCTCATTGTCAGGGCTTGCAAAGAAAGCACCACCCGGAACGAACGCAACATTTTTCTCAAGGCATTTAACAAGTAGTTCTCTAGCATTTACATTTTTAGGGAACTCAACCCAAGTAAAAAGCCCACCATCGGGAATTGTCCACTTAACAGTGTCAGGGAGGTATTTCTTCATTGCGTCCAACATGCAAATACGGCGTTTTGCGTACACATCAATAATAGTGTTGACATGCTCGTCAAGACTGTACATATCGAGGAACTTATTAACCTCATATTGAGCAATTGTTGAAGCTTGCAAATCTGCGCCTTGCTTCGTAAGATTGAATTTTTCGATGATTTCTTCATTTGCACAAGCCCAACCAAGACGATATCCTGGTGCAAATATTTTACTGAATGTACCAAGGAAAATTACATTTCCTGTTTTGTCCAGTGCAGCAAGGGAGGGGAGTGGCTCGCCAACAAAACGAAGCTCTCCATATGGATTATCCTCAACAATAGCAATATCTGTCTTTGCCATGATGTCGAGGAAGCCTTGTCTGCGCTCAAGACTCCATGAAAGTCCTGTTGGATTTTGGAAATCAGGGATTACATATACAAATTTAACATTGTTATGTTTCTTTAGTGCGGCTTCTAGCTCTGAAAGAATCATACCATTCTCGTCAGAAGGAACTTCCACGATATTCGGTTGATATGGACGAAATGCAGTAAGCGCACCAAGATATGTTGGTTTTTCAACTAAAATTACATCATCTTTATCAACGAAGATTTTTGCAACAAAATCAAGACCTTGTTGGCTACCGTTTGTAAGAATGATACTAGATGCCGAAACTTTAGTCCCAACTTTATTGTTCATACGCTCAGCGATTTTCTCACGGAGTGGAAGATATCCATCAGTTGCAGTGTACTGCATTGCTTTCTCACCGACAGTTTTTAAGACTTCAGCAGAAACTGCTGCCATTTTGTCTTTTGGGAAAATTTCAGCCGCAGGCATTCCGCCCGCAAAAGAGATAATCTCAGGTTTCTCCGCAAGCTTTAGGATTTCACGAACTTCACTTGCCTTCATTTGCTCAGACGCTTTTGAAAATTTCATAAAAATTCCTCCGTAGTTATTAATATGAGGCTGAAGAATATCCAGCCCCATCTATATTTATATTGTACTATAAACTCTTACCAAAAGCAACAGCTTTTTTATTACCAACGATTAGATGACCTTTTGAAGCAGGTACAATCTTATCAATTGCCTTTTCAATTGTCTCAATCGGGAATAGGTCAGTATGCTTTAGCATTTGACCAACAGAAATGATGTTTGCAAGTGATTGCAATTCATTTTCATTAGCTAGTTTTGTCGCAGAAATTGCAGCAAGAGTGACATCATCACGTTTATTGCTGTTGTCAAGGTCAACTAGACCGCTGTCAGCAACAATTAGCCCACCCTTAACAACAGAGCCTTCAAATTTATCATATGAAGGTTGGTTGAGAGCGATGAGAATGTCAGGTTTTGTAACTTGTGGTGAGCCGATTTCTTCGTCAGAAATATTGACAGCACAGTTAGCAGTACCACCTCTCATCTCAGGGCCATAAGCAGGCATCCATGATACATGTTTGCCTTCCATCATCGCACAAGTTGCAAGGAGTTTACCTGCAAAAAGTACGCCTTGACCGCCAAATCCGGCAAGTAGAATAGACTTTTTCATTATTTCGCACCCTCCTTGTTATCGATATCTTTATAAACACCGAGTGGATAATACGGAATCATGCTCTCTTGAAGCCACTCTAGTGACTCAATTGGTGATTTACCCCAGTTTGTTGGGCAAGTAGAGAGAACTTCAATGATTGAAAATCCTTTTCCGTCAATTTGGTTTTGGAAACCTTTTTTAATAGCGGTTTTCGCTTTTCTAATATTAGGTACAGTGTCAACACTCACACGCACTGCATATGCAACGCCATCAAGAGTTGACAGCATCTCACAAACACGGATTGGATTACCAGCCATCTTTGTGTCACGACCATATGGTGATGTTGATGCAACTTGATTTGGTAGAGTTGTTGGAGCCATTTGTCCGCCGGTCATACCGTAAATTGCATTGTTTACAAAAATTGTTGTGATGTTCTCTCCACGAGTTGCGACATGCACAGTCTCGGCAGTACCGATAGCAGCAAGGTCGCCGTCGCCTTGATATGTGAACACTGTGCAATCAGGTTTTGCTCTTTTAGCTCCTGTTGCAGAAGCAGGAGCACGTCCGTGAGCCGCCTCAATCATATCACAGTTAAAATAATTATATGCGAGAACGGAACATCCGACAGGGCAGACTCCGATTGTTTTTCCTTCGATTCCAAGCTCGTCGATTACTTCAGCGACAAGTCTATGTATAATACCATGTGTACAGCCAGGGCAATAGTGCGTAACCACATCGGCAAGCGCCTTTGGTTTTTCAAAAACAACAGCCATAACTTTTTATCCTTTCACAGTTAAATTTATTTATTACTTCATTAGTCTTGCAATTTCTTCGTAAAGCTCGTCAGGATCCATAATGATACCGCCAGAACGTCCGTAGAAATGTACAGGGACTTCATCGCCAACACATGCTTTCACATCATAGAGCATTTGACCCATTGAAAGCTCAACAGTAAGAAGTGCTTTCGCAGTTTTTGCAGCTTTTTTGATGACTTCGCTTGGGAATGGCCAGAGTGTAATCGGTCTGATGAAACCAACTTTAAGTCCTTTTTCTCTTGCAATTGCCATTGCACTCTTAGCGATACGAGCACTGATGCCATATGCAACCATAACTAAATCAGCATCTTCTAGGTTGAATGTCTCATACATGCACTCTTCTTTTTCAATCACTTCATATTTCTTGAAACGGTCAACCACTGATTTCTCAAGGATTTCTGACTCAAGGAATAGAGAGTTGATTACATTCTTTTTACGCTTGCCTTCATGTCCATCTGCCGCCCAGTCAAATTTCTTATCAAAATTAATAGCTTCAGGGAAGACAACAGGCTCCATCATTTGTCCAAGAGCGCCATCACCTAGTAGAATTACAGGTGTTCTGTATTTTTCAGCTGTGTCAAAAGATTTAATTGTAAGGTCAACCATCTCTTGAACTGAAGCAGGCGCATATACTGGTAGTCTTAGGTCGCCGTGACCTGGAGCTTTTGTCGCTTGGAAGTAGTCAGCTTGTGAAGGTTGGATAGAACCAAGTCCTGGACCACCTCTTTGAATTGAAACGATAAGGGCAGGAAGATCTGCACCTGCAAGATATGAAATACCTTCAGCTTTCAAGCTTACACCAGGTGAGCTTGAGCTTGTCATAACGCGTACGCCGGTTCCAGCCGCGCCGTATACCATATTAATAGCAGCAACTTCACTTTCCGCTTGTAGGAAGCAAAGACCTCTCTTTGGCATTTGCTTGCTCATATATTCAGGGATTTCACTTTGGGGTGTGATGGGATATCCAAAGAAATGGGTACAACCGGCACGCATAGCAGCTTCAGCAATAGCCTCATTTCCCTTCATCAGCACTTTATCAGCCATATTAAAAACCTCCGTATTATTTATAGTTAGTATTTTTAAGCTAAGTAAACTTTGATTACATATGTATTCATATTACTTCTCAATTGTTATTGCAACATCTGGGCAAATTGTGGCACACATTGCGCATGAGATGCAAGCGTCTTGATCAATGCACTCTGCAGGCGGGAAGCCTTTTTTGTTTAGTCTGGTTGGAGAATTGCGCATTATTTTCTTCGGACATGGAATTGTGCACAGTCCGCAGCCTTTGCAGCGATCCTCGTTGACAGTGACTTTAATCATTTTTTCTTTCCTCCTTACTGATATTAAAATAATTTTTTTGTATGGATTTTTATAGGAAAAAGTGGCTCACCACTCTCTCTTTCAATTTTGGGGACAAGCTCTTCTTTTGCTACGGTGAAGAGAGTCGGGATTTCTGCGATTTTAGCACATTCATTAAAATAGTCGAATGATGAAATAATTGTGTCAGCGCTGGTTTCGTCACAGAGATTTGTGCAATTGACAAGCCCAGTAACCTTAAGTCTTGAGCTGGTCTCAATCTCGTCTTTCATGACTTTCGCATCATTTGGGTCAGCAATTAACATTCTGTTTTTATTCACCACACAAAATAAGTCGTATTGCTCGCGCATAAAATACTCTCTATAACGAGATAGTGCAGTTGCTCCAACATTATCTCCTCCGACATCAAAGATTACTGTGTATTCTTTTTGTGCAAAAACGGAAAAAATTGTTGAGGGAAGGGAAGGGACGTCCACCGCAGTGTTAACAAAGTTCGGTGTTATAACTTCAATTCCTGCCTCTTGGAGCTCTTTTTTTAAGTCAGCAGTTCTGAAAAACGGATTAACTGTGTCGAGGTCAACAATCACAACCTTCCTACCTGCTTTTGCAAAAGCAAATGCCATATTTTGCGACAATGTAGTCTTTCCGCTGCCATAATGTCCAACGACAATGTTAATTCTCTTGATAAGCTCATTTTCAATAGAAAAAATCAAAATAGCTCCTTTCCAGCGCATATAGTATATAATTGTGTAAATCCGACAAATAATAATGTAAAATACCGTCAAAATTACCATATAAAATGAGGATAAACATTGATTGATTGTGGATTTACACCAATAAATTTATTATAGCATTTTGATTAAATCAAATCAATAGATATATAAATGTTTTACAATTTGTTCATTATTTGAGTACACAATTGCATTTATGTTGTATACAACAAAGAGTAATGAT
>CAYJIE010000086.1:1243-9830 GCA_964370145.1 uncultured Oscillospiraceae bacterium | reverse complement strand
CTTCATTTCGCCTTGCATCCATCACAGCGCAGATAATCCCCTGCTCACCCATTGCAGAATATGCGAGCACCTCAAGAGTTGAAAGCGAAATTGTTGGGATATTATCTGCAAAGGCTAATCCCTTTACACATGAAATTCCAATTCTAAGTCCCGTAAATGACCCAGGACCGACGGTTAATGCAATTCTATCGACATTTGACAGCGATTTCCCTGTAATCTTAAATAAGCTGTCAATCATTGGTAGCAATGTTGCACTATGGGTAAAACCAGTGTTCATATACAACTCACCGAGCAGTTTTTCATCTTCGAGCAAGCACACAGAGCCCGCCTTTCCAGTTGAATCAATCGCAAGTGTTATTATAGACATTAATTATCCTTTCATTTTCGCTAATTTTCTCAATTTTGATTTTAATAAAGTCTTTTGGTAGTTCAGACTCAAACATCTCGCCCCACTCAATAATTTTTATAGCCTTCTCAGCCATTATATCGTAGAAACCAATACTTTCCAAGTCATCAAAATCCGTAAGTCTGTAAAAGTCAAAATGATATATAGGATACTCGCCATCATACTTCTTGTAAATTGTGTAACTTGGGCTAGACACATGTTGCGCATCTCCAATCGCACTCACGTAACCTCTTACAAATGAAGTTTTTCCTGCTCCAAGGTCGCCGCTCATACAAATTACGCAATCTGTTCCAAATTCTTTTGCAAGCTCTTGGGCAATCCCTTCGGTCTCCTCCACACTCGCACTATTATAACTGCGCATAATCGACCTCTCTTTACATTTTATTGATATTATAGCATATTTTTTTTAATTTACAATAATATATCTTTATTTTTTTGAAAATTTGTGTTATACTTACGATATATAATAGGAAACGGAGTATTCAGTGGAACAAATATATACAGCTATAAAAAAATACTTGAAGAACATTGACATACCGATGATATTGCTCGCGCTCGCCGCCTCTTGCTATGGAATATTACTTGTTTTTTCCACGACAAATGTCGGTGGAGCTATCGGACGTCATGCAATTGTGCAGGGAGCTGCATTATTTTTAGGTTTAATCGCCATGATTATCATTTCAAATTTGGATTATGAAATTTTGTGCGATTTGTGGATTGTTTTGTATGTACTTGCCATCGGAGCAGTGGCATTCACAATTCTATTTGGTAAAGGCCCCACAGGAGACAGTAATCGAAATTGGATTTACCTTGGCCCTGTCAGCATTCAGCCTTTGGAATTTGTGAAAATTGCCTATGTTCTCATTGTCGCAAAAGTGATTGATAAATGCAAAGAGAACATAAATTCATTTAAGAGCTTATTTTTTATCGGATCAGTCATTGGCGGACTGTTAATCGTCATCGGCTTGCAAGGCGACCTTGGTAATGCTTTGGTTTTCATGTTTATGACCGCAGTTACACTCTTTGCAGCAGGACTTTCAATTTGGTACTTTATATCTGTCTTAGCCGTCATTTTACTCGCCTCTCCATTTATATGGAATGCATTGCCGCAATATATGCAAAATCGGATAATCTTTGGGTTTCGCCCAGAGCTTGACCCGACCAATGTTGGATATCAGGCAGTGCAGAGTAAAATCGCAATTGGTTCAGGCGAAACTTTTGGCAAGGGATTTTTACAGGGCACACAAATTAATTTGCTTCCTGCAAATGAGACTGATTTCATTTTTTCAACTGCAGGCGAAGAGTTTGGTTTTGTCGGTTCTGTAATTATAATACTTCTGCTATCAGCGATAATAATAAAGGCACTTTTGTATGCAAGGCGCACCGATAGTGACATAGGCTCACTAATTTGTATTGGCATTTTCGCAATGCTATTTGCTCAAACTACTGAAAATATCGGAATGTGCCTCGCACTTCTACCTGTTGTCGGAATCACACTGCCATTCTTTAGCTATGGTGGCTCTTCAATGATTTCCTGTTGGTGCGCAATCGGCGTGCTTATGAGTGTCTACTCTAAGCGACAAGGGCTTCACTTCGGCGAAGAATAGCTTTCCTACCATAATAAAAAGTCCCAAAAGCATAGCTTGGGACTTTTTTTTGCGCTAAATTCTACACAATCCCGATTGCATATTGAACTGAAATCGCAACAATTACAACGAGTGCGGAGATAATAAATCCGTGGAGCATCGGTCGAATTCCTGCGCTTTGCATGTTTTTAAGGTCAGTTTTAAGTCCAATTGCGGCAAGTGCCATGACCATGAAGAATTTACTGAGTTCCTTGAGTGTGGCTGATATTTCCACGGGAATAACACCCATGCTGTTAACGCCGGCAAGTGCTAAAAATCCAAGTATAAACCACGGTACAACCGACATCATATTAACTTTGCTCTCAATTTCTTGGCTCTCGTTTTTAGCAGCAAGCTCTTTTCTCTTTGCTCTCATTCCAATCACTGCAAAGATTAAAACTGTTGGTATAATTGCAATTGTTCTCGTCAGCTTTACCATTGTAGCATAGTCACCAGCCGCTTCGCTAAAGGCGTATCCCGCTGCCACTACGCTCGATGTGTCATTTACAGCAGTACCTGCCCACAAACCATAAGCCATGTCGGACAGTCCGAGCAGTTGTCCCATAATCGGGAAGATCAAAATCATAATCATGTCAAAAATGAAAGTTGCCGACATGCCAAACGCAATATCAGTGTCATCCGCGTCAATCACAGGCGCAATTGCAGCAATTGCAGATCCGCCGCATATTCCAGTTCCTGCCGAAATCAAGTTCGACATCTTCCAATTGAGTCCAAGCGCTTTTCCAACAAAATGACCAATTCCAAAACAGGTAGCTAATGTGAAAATCATTACTGTCATTGAATGCTTACCGACTGTCAAAATCGTAGTTACATTCAATGATGCTCCCAAAAGAATAATTGCAAACTTCAGAAGTTTTTTTGAAGTAAAATCCAATCCAATTTGTAAGTCATCTGTGGGCTTTCTAAAATAATTTACTGCCATCCCCACAAAAAGAGCAATTACTGATGCTCCAATAAGGTGGATTGGTAAAATGCCTTCTAAAAATTTTGCGATAACCGCAATTAATGCTGCGACTGTCAGTCCGGGTAAAATCTTTTTCATGATGCCTCCAATTTGTTTTATGTGTTGATTTTATCATAAAACTATGATAAAATAAAATAATCATTACTAATTGATTGATAAAAATTATTTATGGAGGTATTATGCTCGATTACAAAATACGCACTTTCCTCTCTCTCTGTCAGCATATGAATTATAGGATAACCGCTGAGAGCTTAAATATGACACAGCCTGCCGTGACAAATCATATCCAGCAGCTCGAGCATGAGTATGGTTGCAAGCTTTTTATTTACAAAAACAGAGTTTTATATAAGACGGACAAGGCAAATTTGCTGTGGCAATATGCGCAGTCAGCTGAGTACAACGAAAAGAAGCTCATTGAGGAGCTTCTTGACAGTGGTGAAATCAAACTCAGAATTGGCGCAACAAAAACAATTGGAGAATATATATTAAATACTCGCATAATTGAGTTACTAAGACAAAATGACATCAATTTGACTTACAAAATTAACAACACTGAAAATCTCCTAAATGACCTTAGACATGGTAATCTTGACTATGTTTTCATTGAGGGCTTCTTAAATCGTGATGAATTTACTCATTATTCTTATAAGAGAGAAGAGCTAGTTGGTATCTGTGCGAAAAATCACAATTTTGCAGGTCGTGACATCTCTTTTAATGAGCTTTTTTCAGAGCGTCTGATTTTGCGTGAGGAGGGCTCTGGGACGGGTGAAGCCTTCAAGCGAATTTTAACAGAGCATAATTACACCACTGATAAGTTCGATAGCAAGATAGTTACAAGCTCTTTTAAGGCGATTACGGAGTTTATTATTGCAGGGCTTGGTATTTCATTTGTCTATGAATCAGTTGCGAAAAGTTCTGACTCGATTTCAACTTTTCGTATCAAAAATGTACGCAGTTTTCATGAATTCACCTGCGTACATTTGAAAAATATTACAAAGCCGATATTTATTGAAACATTACTAGATGCCTCTATGTGAAATTGCATTTGCAGGACAGACCATATAGCAGTCACCGCACTCATCGCAACGCCCACTGTCTATGCAATATGTCCCCTGCTCCTCTTTTACTGCAAGAAATGAACATTTCTTTTTACAAAACCCGCATGAAATACATTTTTCTTTATCAATTGTTAGCCCTGATTTCTCAACTTCTGCCCCATTAAATGCAAAGAAAGTTCGCTCAATTTTATTCTCCCTTGACTTTTTCTCAAAATCATAGTCAAAAATATCGCCACTTGCAGAGCTTATACAAAATACCGCCATAGCGGGATATACCTCTTGATCTTTAATACAAAAATCAAATATCGGATTGTTTTTCGCTTTGATTTCGTCAATTGACACTTCCTTAACAGTTCCACTCATTCGTATTGTATAACCCGGTTTGAAGACAGGAAATCCATTTTCATCATGCACAATTGTGCTGTCAGCTGAGAGACCACAGACAGATACAGTTCCTGATTGTTTTAATTGCTTATAGAATTGTTTAGTGAACATTGTCATGAAGTAGATGCCCTCATCGTCATATGCTCTTAAATGCGCAATTCTCGTGGTGGGAACGCCATTACTAATTGTTGCGAATGTCAAACTCCCAATTTTGTCAAATGCCTCGTATATATCTTTTATATTCATTGCTCTCACTCCTTTTTATTGTATGTATTTATTTTAACCAATTTGGCGCAATTTGTAAAGTAAGTACATTTATGTTTCATAGTTTCAATTTGGTTACTATTGATTTCTGACAATTATTATGATACAATTTTAACAACGGAGGGGCTATATGAAAGAATGGTTATATGAGAAAAACAAAGACAACAGCGCAAGATATATTTTAGGTACTGTGGGTAAAGCGCCGCTGTTTTGTATTGGTGTTAATCCAAGCACTGCCGAGCCTGATGCACTTGATAATACACTGAAATCTGTTGAGCGAATTGCGCATTTGAATGGCTATGACAGTTTTGTTATGCTCAATCTATATCCACAGCGTGCCACAAATCCGAATGATATGCATTTGGGGATTGATTTTGAAATACATAATGCGAATTTAGAGAGCATAAAAAATGTCATGTCACTGTATAAAAATATTGACATATGGGCTTCATGGGGTACTTTAATTGAGAAAAGAGCATATTTATCACGCTGCTTAAGCGATATATATGATATCTCCCGCGAATATAATTGCCGCTGGTTAACATATGGAGAAAGAAGTAAAAAAGGACATCCGCACCATCCTCTTTATCTTCGAAAAGACAGCTCAAGCGATGATTTTGATATAGTTGCGTATATTGATACAATTTCAGTAAAAATTTAATAGGGGTATATATGGAAATTTTGGACATTTATAATAGCGAGAGAGAGAAAACGGGCAGAACTTTTGTTAGAGGCACAGCGATTGAGCGTGGTGACTACCACCTCGTGGTACATGGCTGTATTTTCAATTCTAATAATGAAATGCTAATTCAGCAAAGGCATTCACAAAAAAGTGCTTGGCCTGCAAAATGGGATGTGTCGGTCGCCGGAAACGCAATGTCGGGTGACAGCAGCCAGAAAGCGATTGAGCGCGAACTACAAGAGGAGCTTGGTATCAGCATTGACTTTAGCGATAGGAGAGCAAATTTTACTATAAACTTTGAAAATGGATTTGATGATTATTACATCATAAATGACAATATCAACCTTAATGATATTGTCATGCAAGACACTGAAGTGCAGGCAGTTAAATGGGCAACAATTGAGGAAATCTTTGATAAAATTGACAGTGGAATTTTTATACCACACCATAAGAGCATCATTACACTTTGTTTTGACAGCCGTTTTAATTATGGAAGCATTGATATGAGAAAGTTTAGGAGGGAGTAATTATGACGTCAGTTATTGAGTTTAAGAGTTTTCACAAGAGCTATGGACGTTTTGAAGCGGTAAAAAATTTGTCGTTTACCATTCCGAAGGGTAAAATTGTTGGATTTGTCGGCAAAAACGGCGCAGGTAAAAGCACAACTATTCGCAGTATGTTTGATATGATTCATGTGACAAATGGAAGCATTACTGTTTTGGGAATGGACAGCCAAAAAGATGCTAAGGCTATCAAAAAAAGGGTGTCATATATTCCTAGTGAAGTCACTTTTTATGACAATGTGACTTGTATGCAACTGCTTAAATTTGCAAGTGAATTTAGCGTAGGCTCTTTTGACAAAATTAAAGAGCTTACAACATATTTTGAGCTAGATTTAACAAAAAAAATTACAGAACTAAGTCTAGGTAACCGAAAAAAACTCTCTATTATTCAAGGTTTCATAAAAGACTGCGAACTTATTGTTTTAGATGAGCCGACAAATGGACTTGACCCACTTATGCAAAAGAAGTTTTTTGAGCTTATCATAAAGGAAAAAAATCTTGGTAAAACGATTTTATTATCAAGTCATAATTTAAGCGAAATTGAAAAATATTGTGATATGGTTGCAATTATAAAAGACGGTGAATTAATTGACTATTTTAATATGAAAGATGTCAAGATTAAGTACCACCAAACTGTGACTTATACCACCGCCGACGGCATAACTGAGAGCTATGAAATTGATGGCGATATTAACGCAGTCATAGCAAAGCTTTCCACTCTTAATTTAACCTCATTGGAAATTAAAGCGAAATCTATGGAAGACGAACTCTTTGATTACTATAAGGAGGATAAATAATGAAAAATGTGGAGTTTGGGAATGTACTAAAATTATTTCGGTTTAACTTATTCATACACAGAAAAACCATAATCGGTTGGAGTGTCGCCCTCTTTTCTGTCATGTTTTTATATATGATATTGTTTTCCTCTGTACAAGATATAGCGACCGCTAAAGTGGAGATGCTCCCACAGGAAATGCTCCAACTCTTTGGCATGGAAAATCTTTCTGACATGGCTAATTACACAACATATTACGGCTCGATTTATACTTTAATTCTCGTTGCTGTTTCGTTTTTTTCTGCAACTTTCTCAACCGGACTTATCCTTAAAGAGGAGAAAACAAAGTCAATTGAGTTTCTGAACGGCCTTTGTGTTAGTAGAACTGAGATTTTCATTGCGAAATATCTTACAACAACTATCTCAACATTAATAATTTGTTCACTCGCTATAATCTCTGCTATCATTTGTGGCGTGATTAATGGTGGTGAAACTTTTGTAATCAATGATTTATTAAAGTTCTCTCTAATTTCGAGTTTTTCGCCACTTCTCTTTAGTTCTGTTGGATTTAAAATTGCAGGGATAAGTGCTGACTATGGAACAGGCGCTGTTGCAAGTGGTGTTGTTATCTTAAGCTATCTGCTTGGCTATCTTGGGCAACTTCTCGGGGATAAAGCTGAATTTCTGACATATCTCTCCCCTTTTATAGCACTAAATGCGCCAAACACGCTTGATAATTTTGACACAACGGTCATCGTGCTTGTCGTATATATCGCTCTTTATATCGCATCTTTAATTGCAGGTTGCATTGGCTACAATAAGCGTGACTTGAAAATCTAATGTGATGTTGAGATTATCAAGTCACATTAAAAAGCCCGAAAGCTACTATCGCTTTCGGGCTTTTATAAGTATTTCAATTAGTCTACATGTAACAATTTATTCAACTCTTCCTTAAAACTGTTGATATCCTTAAATTGTCTGTAAACTGAAGCAAATCTGACATATGCGATTTCGTCAATGAGCTTTAGTCTATCCATTACAAGCTCTCCAATTCTATTTGAAGTGACTTCTCTTTCAAGCTCATTTAACAATAAAGCTTCGATTTCGTCAACAACGGTTGACAGAGTTTGGACGGAGATTGGGCGTTTTTCACAAGCACGCAATAGACCATTTAACAGCTTATTCCTATCAAAAACTTCTCTCGATTTATCTTTTTTTACAACCATAATCGGTAAATTCTCAAAAGTTTCATAAGTAGTAAATCTCTTACCGCACGATAAACATTCACGTCTGCGGCGAATACTTGTCCCCTCATCCGTCGGCCTAGAATCAATTACCTTGCTTTCGGAATTGGCGCAAAAACAGCATTTCATATGATATACATCCTCCAAAATAAGTTCAATGTCCAGTTTTCTTATCAAAACGTTACTGACCTTACTATTATACATCATATTTCAAGTTTTTGCAAGTCTAAAATTGCTTTAACTAAAATAATCTCTGATTACATCTTCTGCCGTACATGGTGTAACCTCACATCTTGCCATTTTTGCAAGTAATGTTCTCACGCTAAACTTGTCTTTTGAACATGTGTTAATATGTACACTTTCCCCATTTTGCGAACATTTTACCACAATCCAACAAGTCCCATCTTCACTCTCCGTAATTTCATATTCGACTGAAATTGTGTCTCCGCTCTCTTTTGTAATTTTTGTGTTATGCCCATTCATGTCGTTCTCCTTTCACTAATAAATCCCTCCACCTATTATATATATTTTACCTAATATTTTGAAAAAAACAAGTAAAAAATATCGCAAAATTCGACACACCCTCACCATTTTATGTCGT